>JAXIPH010000338.1:0-11504 GCA_045403035.1 Thermoleophilia bacterium
CAACGCCCTGACCCCGCAGGGGGCGGCCTGATGGCACGCGCCCGGAGAGCACCCGCGAGGCCGCGGACCACCGTCCGGGAGATGCGGCCGAGCGACGTCCCCCAGGTGGTCGCCATCGAGGCGGCAACATCGGGGACACCATGGTCGCGCGCGATGTTTCTCTCCGAGCTCGGCCGGCACGGTACCCTCGACCTCGTGGTGGTCCAGTCGGGGGATGTCCTCGGCTACGTGATGGTGTCGCGGTACGCGGAGGTGTGGCACATCCTCAACCTCTGCGTCCACGCCCCGCAGCGTGGCCAGGGCCTCGGCGGCCGGCTGCTGGACGAGGTGTTCCTGAGGGCGGGGAGGAGGGCTCACCTGGGGTTCACCCTCGAGGTGAGGGTGTCGAACGAGGTGGCCATCCGGCTCTACCGGCGCAAGGGCTTCCTCGAGCACGGGGTGCGCCCCGGCTACTACTCGGACAACGGGGAGGACGCGCTCATCATGTGGCGCAGCGGAGGACCGGAGGACGTGGCGTTCGGGTGAGCGCCGACCTGCCGATCCTGGCCATCGAGACCTCCTGCGACGAGACGGCCGCCGCCGTGGTGATCGGGCGCGCGATCGCGTCGAGCATCGTGGCCTCGCAGGCCGAGCTGCACGCGCCCTACGGCGGCGTGGTGCCCGAGGTGGCCGCACGGCACCACCTGGGAACGGTCAACGCGGTGGTGGACCGGGCGCTCGAGGAGGCCGGGCTGGGCCTCGACGAGGTCGGCCTCGTGGCGGTCACCCAGCGGCCGGGCCTGATCGGGGCCCTGCTCGTGGGCGTCGCCACGGCCAAGGCCCTGGCGTACGGGGCCGGAAAGCCCCTGGCGATGGTCGACCACCTCCACGGCCACATCGCGGCCGTGCGGCTGGAGCCGGTGGCCCTCGACCCGCCCTTCGTGAGCCTCGTCGCCTCGGGTGGCCACACCCGCCTCGACCTGGTCGAGGACTACGCCGCCCCGCGCCTGCTGGGGCAGACCATCGACGACGCGGCCGGCGAGGCCATCGACAAGGGCGCCCGGCTCCTGGGCCTGGGCTACCCGGGCGGGCCCGCCCTGGAGCGCCTCGCGGCCGGAGGCGACCGGGCGGCGCACCGGTTCCCCGTCGGGCTCGAGGGGCGCGCGGGCCACGACTTCTCGTTCGCCGGAGTCAAGACCGCGCTCCTGTACGCCGTGAGGGATCTGGGCGACGGCCTCGAGCCACACCGGGCGGACCTCGCGGCGTCCTACCAGGAGGCCGTGGTGCGTCCCCTGGCGGACCGCCTGATCGCCGCGGCCCTCGAGCACGGCGTCCCGGCGGTGGCCCTCGGTGGCGGGGTCGCCGCCAACGGGCGCCTGCGGGCCCTCGTGGCCGAGGGCGCCGAGCGGGCGGGCCTGGCGATGGCGGTGCCCGACCGGTCGCTGTGCACCGACAACGCCGCGATGATCGGCGCCGCCGCCGCCTTCGCGGATCACATTCCGTGGCCCGACTACCTGGGAGTCGACGCCATGGCCACCGCCCCGCCCGGGGGCATCGCCGCATGACGCCCGTCCCGCGCGCCGCCCTGATCGCCGCCGGAGCCGCCCTGCTCACGGCGCCCGCGGCCATGGCCGCCACGTCCGACTCGGTCGCCGCCCGCGCACAGGCCCTCGACGCGGCCGCGGGGTGGCGCGACGTGCTCGAGGCCCACCGCGCGCCGCTGCTGCCCACGCCCAGCGACACCGAGTCGGCCATCCTCGTGCTGTCCGGCCCCGCCGCGTCGGCGGCGGCGCCCGGCGACCGGGCCCGCGCGGCGGCCGAGGTGGAGGAGCGCCAGCGCCGCCTGGTGCCCGTGCTCGAGAACCTCGGGGCGACGGTCACCCACCGATACCGGGTGCTGATCGACGCCGTCGCCGTGCGCGTGCCGGCCGGCCGACTGGAGGCGCTCGCCGCCCTGGCGGAGGTGACCGCGGTCGTGCCCGTCTCGTTCCTCGCGCCCGCCCAGGTCGCCGCGGGCACCCCGCAACCCGTCGCGCCGGCCGACGCGGCCGCGCCCGCGCCGCCCGCCGCCGGAGGCCGCCCGCTCCACGTGGCCCTCATCGACACCGGCATCGACCCCTCGCACCCCTGGCTGGGCGGGGGGATGGGCCCGACCTTCCCGGTCATCGGCGGGGCCGACCTGGTGGACCGCGACGACGACCCGCGCTCGAGCGACCCCATGGAGGCGCACGGCACCGAGATGGCCGGCCTGCTGCTGCGGTCGCCGGCTCTGGCCGGGCTGCCCCCGGATCGGGTGCCGCGCCTGCTCGCCTACCGGGTGGTGGCCCCGGAGCCGGTCGGCGGCCGCCTGCGGCCGCTGGCGCGCACCGACCGGGTCCTGGCGGCCCTCGAGCGCGCCGTCGACCCCGACGGCGACGGCGCCACCGGCGACGGCGCCGAGGTGATCCTGGTCGGCCTGGCCGGCGGGTTCGACGGCGCCGGCGTCGACCCGGTGGCGCAGGCGCTGGCCGCGGCGGATCGGGTGGGGGCGACCGTGGTGGCGCCCGCGGGCAACGACGGTCCCACGTTCGCTCGGCCCGGCACGGTGGGCGGCCCGGCGGCAGCCCCGACGGTGATCGCGGTGGGTGGCGTCTCGGGCGGCGAGTCGCCCCGCACGGCCGACGTGGAGGCGCGGGTGGGCCCCGCCGCGGCGCTCCTGGGGCCCCTGCCCCTGATGGGCCCCGACCCGTCCGGGCAGCCGCTGCCGGCGGTGGTCCTGCGCACCCCCGCCGGGCTCGCCTCGGGCGACGCGCCCGAGGACTACCGGGACGCGGCGGGCGCCAGCCGGGTGCGCGGCGCCGTCGCCGTAGTGGCGCGCGGCGGGGGCAGCATCGCGGACAAGTCGGCGCAGGCGGCCGCGGCCGGCGCGGCGGCGCTCGCCGTGTGGGACGAGGGCGGGCCCTCCAGCTTCCCCGCCGTGGCGGGCGACGCCGGCATGGGCATCCCGGTCGTGGGCCTCGGCTCCCGCCAGGGCGCGGCCCTGGCGCACCTGGCCGGGCTCGAGCCCGGCTTCACGGTGACCCTGCGGCCCCGGCCGGTCGTCCCGGCGGCGGTCGGGGTCGCCTCGTTCTCCTCCTGGGGTCCCACGGTCGACGGACGCCAGAAGCCCGACCTGGTGGCTCCGGCCGTTGCGCGGCCCACCGCGTGGCCCGGCGCCGGCCCGGGTGGAGAGCCCCTCACGCAGACGCTCACCGGCACCAGCGCCGCCGCCGCCGATGTGGCGGCCCTGGCGGTGCGGCTGCGTGTGGACCGGCCCGATCTCGGGCCGCGCGCGGTGCACTCGCTCCTGGTCCAGGCCGCCCGTCCGCTGCCCGGGGTCGCGTGGCAGCGCCAGGGCGCCGGCCTGGCGCAGCCGCCCGGATCCCCGGCGCTGCGGGTGGAGCCGCCGATCGTGGCGACCGAGGCGCGCCGCGACGGAGCCGAGGCCGCGATCGTCCTCACCGACCTGACCGGGGCGGGGGGCCGGTATCGCGTGAGCCTCGAGACGCGGGCCGGCGAGACGCCGCTCGCCGACGCCGCGGTGCCCGCCGAGGGCCGCGCGCGGCTGACGCTGCGCCTGCCCGCGCGGGGGGCCGCGGGGCGCCTCGTGGTGCGCGATGCGAGCTCGGGCGCCGTCGCGGCGATCGCCCCCGCCGGCCCGTCCCGACCGGCGAGGACGCCGCCCGACACCCTGGGACGCCCGGAGGTGCGCGTGTCGTCGGGTCTCGCAGAGGTCCTCGTGCGGCTGGGGGCACGGCGGCGGGTGGACGCTCGGGTGCGGGGAGCGGCGCTCCACCGTGTGCGCCTGGCGCTGCTGCCGGTGGCCGGCGGGGCCCCGATCCCGGTGGCCGGCGCGAAGCAGCAGGGCTCGTGGCCCGCGGGCACCTACCGCTTCCTGGTGGCTCGGAGAGGTGCGAGCGGCCTCGACGTGGCCCCGGGCGCCTACCGTCTCCGGGTGACCGCCCGCGGCCCCGACGGGCACGCGCTGCGGACGGTGAGCCGCCGCTTCACCCTGAGATAACCCTCGGAATGCGGCCGCGTGCGCGGATCCGCACTTGCGGTGCTGCCGTGCAGGGCCGTAACTTACGGCGGAATGTCACAAAGTCCCGTCGAGGGAGCCTGGCCCCATGGCCACAGATCGTCTCACCCTCGGAGTCGCCGCGCGGCTCTCCCGCTATCTCCAGGTGCTGACGCAGGCCAAGAAGATGGGGAAGACCAGCATCTCCTCGCAGGCGATCTCCGAGTACACGAACGTCAACCCCACGCAGATCCGCCGCGACCTGTCGGGCTTCGGCAAGTTCGGCAAGCGCGGGGTGGGCTACGACATCGACTCCCTGATCGAGCAGATCAGGAAGATCCTGCGGACCTCGGGGCAGCACAACATCGCCCTCTTCGGCGCGGGGAACCTCGGACAGGCGATCGCCACGTCCGGCGTCTTCGCCGACCACGGCTTCCGCATCTCGGCCATCTTCGACGTCGACCCGAGCCGTGTGGGCAGCCGCCTCGGCGACCTCACCGTGAGGCACTACGAGGAGCTCAACGAGGTGGTGACCGCTGACGGCGTGATGGTCGGCGTGCTCGCCGTGCCGGGGAGCGCCGCCCAGTCGGTGGCCGACGACCTCGTGGCGGCCGGGGTGAAGATCATCTTCAACTACTCCGATGCCCTGCTCAGCGTGCCGTCCGACGTGACCGTCCACACGTCGAGCCCGGCCGTCGAGCTGCTCTACGCCCTCTACTTCTACCTCACCTGATCGCCGCGGCCGGGGCCGGCGGAGGGGCGCCAACCCGTTGCTATATTCGCCGCGGATGCCCGATGGCCACCCACCAGGCGGCGACATCCTCGACGGCGTCCGCGAGCGCTTCGAGCTGTCGACCGACTTCACGGTGGGGATCGAGGAGGAGTTCCAGATCCTCGACCCGTCGTCGCTGGCGCTCACCAACCGCTACGAGGACATGGTCGAGGCGGCCGACGAGCCGCTGCGGGAACGGCTCTCCGGGGAGCTCATCGCGAGCGAGATCGAGTACCGCACGCGCAAGCACTCCACCTTCGCCGACGCCGCACGCGACCTGGTCGAGGGCCGTCTCGCCACGCTCGCGCTGGCCGACCGCCTGGGCCTCGCCCTCGGCATCACCGGCGTGCACCCGTTCAGCCCCTGGACCGAGCAGCGGATCATCGACACCCCCCACTACCGGCGGGTGGAGGAGGAGCTGGGCTACATCGCCTGGATCAACAACTCGTGGGCCCTGCACCTGCACGCGGGCGTCCAGGGAGCCGACCGGGCGGTCGCGATCTCGACGGCCATGCGGAGCGTGCTGCCCGAGCTGCTCGCGCTGTCGGCCAACAGCGCGATCTTCGGCGGGCGGATCACGCGGCTGCACTCCACCCGGATGCAGGTGTTCACCAAGAGCTTCCCGCGCTGCGGCGTGCCCGACGCCTACGCCGACTGGGACGAGTACGCGCGCCTGGTGGACCTGCTCGCACGCACCGGCTCGATCGTGGAGAGCACCCAGATCTGGTGGAGCGTGCGCCCGGCCCACGGGTTCGGGACCATCGAGGTGCGCATCTGCGACGGGCAGACCGAGATGAGCGAGGCGCTCGCCGTGAGCGCGCTGTCGCTCGCCTGCATCGCGGCCTTCGCCGCCGAGCGGGACGCCGGCCGCGAGCTGCCGACCCACCCGCGCGCGCTGATCGAGGAGAACATCTGGCGCGCCGAGCGCTACGGGCTGGAGGGCCGGCTGATCGACCTCGACCACGGCGAGGAGCGCCCCACGCGGACGGCGATCGCGGCCCTGCTGGAGTGGTCGGCGCCGGTGCACGAGCCGCTCGGGCTCACCCCGTTCCTCGCGGCCGTGCCGGCCATGCTCGAGAACGGCAACGGGGCGATGCGCCAGCTTGCCCGCCTGAGCGAGCTGGGCGACCTGCGCGCGGTGCACGCCGAGGTGGTGGACCGCACGCGCCGCTCAGCCGAGGAGGCGCTGCGGATGGCGACGGCGGGAGCGGCGTGAGCACCGACGAGCAGCCCCAGCCCGGCGCGGCGCCGACGCCCGAGGAGCTGGCCGCCATGCTGGCCGATCGCCTGGCCCGCACGCCGGTGCGCGACGTTCTGCTCCAGAGCATGGCGACCTTCATCGACATGGCGGGGATCCGGCTCGGCATGGGCCCCACCGGGGATGACGCGCGCGACCTGACCCAGGCGCGGCAGGCCATCGAGACCCTGCGCGCGTTGCTCGCGGTCGCCGAGCAGGAGCTCGGCGCCGCGCAGGTCCGGCCCTTCCGGGAGCCGCTCGCGGTGCTGCAGATGGCCTACGCCCAGGCGGTCGAGGGACCGGGAGGCGAGGGCGCGGGCGAGGCCGGCCCCCAGGGCCCGTCCGGCGGGCCTCCACCGGATCCGCCGCCCCGGCCCGCCGGAGACGATCCGGCCAGCCGCCTGTGGGTGCCGCCGGGCGCCCGCCGGGGAGGCGCGCCGGACTAGGAACCCCGGACGCGCCGTCCGGGGCCGTGTGGTAGAAATCCGCCGCCGGTCGGCCATCTCGCGATGGCCGCTGGCAGGTCCCGGAGCGGTCGTCGGGTAGTGCGACGCGCTCGTCGTGAACCCGATCTCGGAGGCAGCACTTGGCCGACTTCCTGTCGGACAACACAACATGGCTCGCGGTGGTGCTCGGCCTGATCGCCGTCGGTTACGGCATCGGGCTGACCTTCTACCTCCTCAAGCAGCCGGCCGGGGATGAGCGGATGCGGGGGATCGCCGCCGCCATCCAAGAGGGGGCTCAGGCCTACCTGAAGCGGCAGTACACCATCATCGCCGGCGTCGCAGCCGTGCTGTTCGTCCTCATCGGGCTGCTCGGCGAGGCCGTGGACTCATCGCTGCTGGGCTGGAAGGCGGCCATCGGCTTCCTGATCGGCGCCGCGGCCTCGTCCGCGGCCGGATTCATCGGAATGAACGTCTCGGTGCGGACCAACGTGCGCACCGCGGAGGCCGCGAAGGGCGGCCTGGCCAAGGCCCTCGGCATCGCCTTCAAGGGCGGCTCCGTGACGGGACTGCTGGTCGTGGGCCTGGGCCTCGTTTCCGTGGCCGGCTACTTCCTTATCCTCGGTGAGGACGTCGCGGACGTGGAGCCCCTGGTGGGCCTCGCCTTCGGCGGCAGCCTCATCAGCGTCTTCGCCCGTCTGGGCGGCGGCATCTTCACCAAGGGCGCCGACGTCGGCGCCGACCTCGTCGGCAAGGTCGAGGCCGGGATCCCCGAGGACGACCCGCGCACCCCGGCGGTCATCGCCGACAACGTGGGCGACAACGTGGGCGACTGCGCCGGCATGGCGGCCGACCTCTTCGAGACCTACGCGGTGACGACCGTCGCCGTCATGTTCCTCGGCTCGCTGTTCTTCACCAGCGTCCCCGGGTTCGACCAGCAGAACGTGCTCGTCTACCCGCTCGCCCTGGGCGGCGTTTCGATCATCGCCTCGATCGTGGGCACCTGGTTCGTACGGCTGGGCCGCAACAACTCGGTCACCGGCGCGCTCTACACGGGCCTCGCGGTGGCGGCGGTGCTCGCCATCGCCGGCTTCCTGCCGGTCACCTACTGGCTGATGGACGGCGCCCAGAACGCCGGGACGTCCGTGAACCAGGCGGCCGAATGGCTGGATTACTTCTGGTGCTCGGTGATCGGCATCGGGGTGACGATCGCGCTGGTGGGGATCACCGAGTACTTCACCGGCACGCTCTGGTCGCCGGTCAAGAAGATCGCCGCGGCGTCCGAGACCGGGCACGCCACGAACATCATCGCGGGGCTCGCCGTGAGCCTGAAGGCCACCGCCTTCCCCGTGATCGTCATCGCCGGCGCCATCGCCGGCAGCTACGAGCTGGCCGGCTACTACGGCATCGGCGTCGCCGTGATGGCGATGCTGTCCCTCACCGGCGTCGTTGTGGCGCTCGACGCGTTCGGGCCGATCACCGACAACGCCGGCGGCATCGCAGAGATGGCGGAGCTCCCCGAGGGCGTGCGGGCGATCACCGACCCGCTCGACGCGGTGGGCAACACCACCAAGGCCGTCACCAAGGGGTACGCCATCGGGTCCGCCGGGCTCGCGGCCGTGGTCCTGTTCGTCTCGTACGTCGAGGAGCTGAGCAACACCCTTCGCGAGTCGGGCAACGACGTGGTGGTCAACTTCAACCTGGAGAACCCCTTCACGGTCGTCGGCCTGTTCATCGGCGGCCTGATGCCGTTCCTCTTCGCCTCCTTCTCGATGGAGGCCGTCGGCCGGGCCGGCGGGCAGGTGGTGGAGGAGGTGCGTCGCCAGTTCCGCGAGAAGCCCGGGATCATGGAGGGCACCGAGCGGCCCGACTACGCGCGATGCGTGCGCATCGTGACCGCGTCGGCGCAACGGGAGATGCTCATCCCGGCGGCGATCCCGATCGTCTTCCCGATCGTCACCGCGTTCATCTTCGGCGTCAACAACGGCCGCGAGATGCTGGGCGGGCTGCTGCTGGGCGTGATCGTCACGGGCATCTTCGTGGCGATCTCCATGACCTCCGGCGGAGGCGCATGGGACAACGCCAAGAAGCTGATCGAGGACGGGCACTACGGCGGCAAGGGATCCGAGGCCCACAAGGCCTCGATCACCGGCGACACGGTCGGCGACCCCTACAAGGACACCGCCGGCCCCGCCATCAACCCGATGATCAAGGTCGCCAACATCGTGGCGCTCCTGATCGTCCCCTTCCTGGACTGAGACCACCGGAGGGGCGAAGGATCACGGGGGCGCCGTCCGATCGGCGCCCCCGTCGTTTGCGGGCGGGCTCGCGGGCGAGGGGGAAGGTTCGGCCGCGAGGCCCGATCGGACCCCCTACCAGTCGGCGCCGGTGATGGTGCCCTCCTCGGGGGCGATGGCGACGACGGACACCGCCAGGCCGGCGCGGCGCAGCATGGCCCGGGCCTCGGAGATCTGGCGCTCGTGGGACGACGCCGCGCCCACCAGCACCACCCGCGGCTCGACCGCGCCCTGGCGGGACAGCCGGCGCAGGCGGGCGACCGTGGGACGGCGCACCAGCGTCTCGGGCAGTTCCACCTCGAAGCAGATCGCCGGGCTCTGCGAGCCACGCTCGCACAGCACGTCGGGCGGGTGGCCGGCGGTGGCCGGCGGAGCGGGGAACCCCCGCGCCCCCAGCGCTCTCACGGTCCAGGGAGTGCGGTCGGCGAGATCGCGAGCCAGCGCGCTGACTCCGATGTCGTGCTGGGCGAGCCGACGTCGGAAGTCGGCGAGCCAGGCGTCGTACGTGTCCAACGGCTTCCCGATGCGGCGGAGGACGACCTGTCCAGGCGACGCTAACCGCGGCCTCGGACGGACTCGGGGCTGCCGCGCCCGGTCCAGCGGACCACGCGGGTGGACGGGAACCCGCTCCGTGCGAGAATGGGCGCATGCCGGACTCCCAACGGCCCGACGGCTTCGACCCCGATCGCTGGGACGCGCCCTTCATCATCGCGCGCGACGGTCCGCGGGAGCTCGAGGAGGGGGTGACCCGCCGGACGCTCGCGTCGCTGAACAACGGGTGGCTCGCCCGGGGTGGCCTGCTGCGCCTGCACGACGACCATCTCTCGTTCACCCCGACGCCGATCGAGCGCCTGCTCTTCGCCCGCAGCATTCGGATCGATTTCGCCGCCATCACGGATGTCCAGCGCCACCCCGAGCGCGAAGGTGACATCCTCCCCGGTGGCCTGGCGCCGCGTATGCGCCTGCTGACCGAGTCGAAGAGCTACGACTTCCTGTTTCCGGGGGGTCTCGACGACTGGATCAACTCATTGAGGGAGCGCCGTCGCGTATGGGAGAACCGTCAGCGATTCGAATGACCGGGGTGCGCGCGCGATGAGCCCTCGCGACAAGAAGAAGAAGAACAACCGGCTGCCCCGGCTGCCGAACGCCGACAAGGTGCGCCCGGACGAGCGGGTGCTGAGGAAGGGCGGCGCCGACCTCCAGAACGGATGGCTGGCGCGCCACGGCGAGCTCTCGCTCACCGACGACCGGCTCGTCTTCGTGCCGACGATCATCGACACGCTGATGCGCGCCAAGCGGCGCGAGATCTCCCTGGACGGCATACAGGAGATCGAGCGCTTCCCCCTCCGCCCGGGGGACATGCCCCTCGGAGGCCGCCGCCCGCGCATGCTGCTCCATACGCCCGAGTGCGTCTACGAGTTCATGGTCGGCGACCTCGACGGGTGGATCGACGTCTTCGAGCTGGTCTATCGCAGGCGCCGGCGGCGGGGGAGGGAGCACACCCCTCGGATCACGCGGGAGGACTACGTCAACGTCCTTCTGATGGAGGACTGAGCGGCCCCGGGCCCCGGCTCGGCTAAACTCCCCCGAGGCGATGGTTTTCGGGGGTATCGAGTGATCACGATCACCGAGAAGAGCCGGTCCGCGGTGATCGCGCTCACGGAGCTGGCCCAACGGGGCTCGGCGGGCCCCGTGCCCATCCTGGAGGTGGCCGAGCGCCGCGGGATCCCGCTCCATTTCCTGGAGCAGCTCTTCGTGGGCCTGCGCCGGGCCGGGATCCTCCAGAGCCAGCGCGGCGTGAAGGGCGGCTACTCCTTCCGCCGGCCGCCCTCGCAGGTGAGCGTGCTCGAGGTGGTGGAGACGGTGGACGGCCGCCTCAGCACGCCCCCCGACTCCGACGGGGCCGGGGAGCAGCTCGGGTCGGTGTGGTCCGAGGCCCGCGCCACGCTGTCGGAGCTGCTCTCGAGCCTCACGATCGCGGACATGGTCGAGCGCGAGGCGCGCCTGCAAAGCGCGCCCATGTTCCACATTTAGCCAAGGGTCACCGGCTCCCCCTCGCTTTCCCTGCTAGACCGCGTTTTCGGCGCCCTCTCGCGGGTTGGCACGGGGCAGCATTTCGGGGCATATCGCCCCACGATTGCCCCAGCACGGATAGGCGATGACCAGCCCCCAACAGGAGACTCCCCGGTGCGGCGAACGGGATGCCGGGGATGAGGTCCGGCCGGGAGGTCCCGGCGGCGACCATCATCAGGTGTCCTTGGGCTTCCTCGATGGGCACGCGCGGGCCCGCCCCCATGCGCGAAGACGCGGTGCCCAGTACTCGGCCAGGCCGGGTGGGGAGTAGAGCCGGCCCTCGGGAAGGGAGGGGAGATCGGCGCGGAGGCACTCGATCGCTTCGAGGCCGAGCTCAACGATGCCAGCGAACCCCACCACCACGACGGGGGCGACCGCGTGGAGCTTCTGCACGCCAAAGGTTGGCCCGCTACGCGAACCGTCGGGCTCCTCCACGGGGATGCGGACGTCCGCCATCGCGGCGGCGCCTGTCATCAGGCCCGGGATTCCCACGACCCACGTCATGCGAGCGCGAGGCTAGCGCCCCATGGCGCGGGGACCGCTCGAGGTCCTCCCGGAGCGCGGCCGCCGGGGAGCACGACTGCAGGACGCCACCTCTTCGGTCGACTACCAGGACGCGGGTAACCGCCACGCCGCCGGGGGCGAGCGTCCGGCAGGCGCGCGCGCC
>JAXIPH010000088.1:0-7166 GCA_045403035.1 Thermoleophilia bacterium
ACAGCGCCTGCAGCTTGGCGAAGATCTGGGCCGGCGTGGCCTTGACGACGTTGAGGCCGGTGACCTGCCCGTTCGCGTCGTGCAGCACGACGACCTGCTCGAGGACGCTCAGCTCCGCCGCCGCGGGCGGGTCGCGGAACGTGATGCCGGTGAGGGTGCGGCTGGGAGTCGCTCCGCAGGCCGCGACGACGCACAGCGTGGCGCCGGCCTGGGCCCCGGGGCTGGACGAGGAGCCGACCGCCCGGGCCTCCAGCCTCAGCGGTCCCCGGGTCCACGCGTCGGGCAGGACGAAGGTGAAGGCGCTCGTCGCCGAGTCACGCTCGGCGGCGGTCAGGGACGGGTCGTTCAGGGCGAGCGTCGCCGTCCTCGGGGACCATTCCGGGAACAACGGGCTTCCCGGCTTCGGCCGCCCGGATGCGTCGCTGACGAAGAGCGCAATGCCGAACGGCGGTCGGGCCCGTCCCTCGAGCTCACGGCCCTCCAGGTCGGCGAAGACGCGCACCACCGTCTTCTTGCTCTTGACGAGCGCGACGCCGTCGTAGGTGAGGGACTGCGGCTGGCTGTAGGTCTGCACTCCCTGCGTCACCTCGATGCCCTCGACCTTGACGGCCAGGCTGCCCTGAACCACCAGGTCGGCGCCGAGCACGCGCGGCGCGGGCCCGGCGGTGGCGTCGATCGGCGTGGCGACGATTCTGATGCGCCTGCGGATGGGCGCGGCGTCCGGCGCCGCCTGCACCGTGAGGACGGAGTTGGTGGCGGTGCCGCCGAGCTCGGCGGGCGAGAAGGTCCCGGTGACGCCGGCGGGCAGGCCCTCCACGGACAGCTGCACCCGCCCGGCCGAGGTCGAGTTGCGCTGGACGACGATGGGCAGCGTCGCCAGGCCGCCGGGGGCCACGACCAGCCCCGACCCCGACGCGACCCCCGCGCCGACGGCGAGGGAGAGGTCGGGCGGCAGGGGTGGTGCGGATCCGACCTGGAGCAGGATCCCGTCCTCGGTGGACGGAGGGTAGACCGGCGTGGCCGTGAACGGGATGGACTGGAAGGTGCCGGACAGCCGCACCGTCCCGTTCGCGTCGGCCGATCCCGAGAGGAACCCGACGACCGAGCTGCCCGCGACCGTGAAGGTCGGCTCGCCGCTCAGCTTGGTGATCTGGGTCCCGGCCGGGAACTGGAGCGTCGAGGCGAGCGTCGCGAGGTGGAGCACGGGGTCCCGCACGGGCGCGCCGAACGACAGCACGTAGGAATAGCCCGGGAAGCCGTTGAACTCGATCGCGTCGCTCGTGGGCAGGGCCGGCGAGTGGTTGGGCCCGGAGAAGGAGGGGGACGACCCGTCGATGGTCCCCCCGGTCAGGTTCGAGCCCGACAGCGAGATCGTCTGCCCGCGGAGCGTCCCCGTCGCGACGTTCGCGTCCGGGTCCACCGAGGTCCAGTCCGCGAACTCCAGCGCTTCGGGCGCCTGTCCGCGGGCCCCGCCCGCGAACACGATCGACCCCGCGAGCACCGCCGCGCCCATCAGGACGGCCACGACGAGCGCCATCGGGAGCCGCCGGCTCAACCCGCCGTCTCCGACTGACCGGAGGTGCCGGCGCGCAGCCGTCCCTCGGAGACCGTGTCCGCAGGGCTCGGGCGGAAGATGTGGGGCACCGTGTCGTCCATCGGAACGAGGGAGCCACGGCTCAGGCCGCCAGCCCCGGGGGGCGATTCTGTACCGCCCGTTGCCGACGGTGCAACAACTTCACCGACTACCGCGCCGGGATCGATCCCTCGTCTCGACGGGGTGAAGGGGAACTCGAGCCGCCGCATCGCGCCGCGCTCGGCGACCCACGCCACCGCACGAAGCCCCAGAGGAGGGCAGGCCCACGCCTACGGAGCCGTCGCCCGCGGCGCCGGAGCCGATGCGAACGGGGCATGCACCGCATCGGCCTGCCGGACGCGGGAGGCTCCCGCAAACAGGGTGGTGAAGACCAGCAGGATGTAGACGGAGGACGGGTGCAGCAGGTTCCCCGACAGCGTCAGGTACTGGAACAGCAGGGCGACGGCCAGGGGATAGGACACGCCCGGAGTGAGGGTGCAGGCGAGGACGAAGACGAGGAAGAGGCCCCCGCCAGCACGCCGTAGTCGAGCACCAGCTTGACGATCACGGGGTTGGTCGGAGGTAGGGCGTCGGCTCCCGTCACGTCCGGGACCACGGTGACGTCGACGGCCTCGCCCACGACGGCGGCGGCGGCGGCGAGCCGAACTCGGCCCCGGAGCGGGTCGTCTTCTGGTGCGGCGGCCGAGACGTGGCCGCAGGCCGACTAGAGCTGGCCCTGTACGCGACGATCGGGGACCGGCCACCCGAAGGCGGCCCTCTGGACGACCAGTATCCCGTGTCCCGTCGGTGGCGGGGGTCGGCGCCGGCGTCGATCAACGGGCACCCCTGGCGCCGAGGCCTCAGCACGACGGCGACCTTCGGGCTGCGCATGAGGACGCTTCGGCGGGACCATCGCATCCTCTCCCTCACGTACTACACCGGCCTCGGAGGCTGCGACCATGCGGCCTGCCTGCTGTACCAGGGCTTTCAGCCGTTCCGCTGGAGGACCCTCGCCCGTGATCTCCTCTTCGGATACCCGGGGAACGCCGTCTCACAAGCCAAGCGATCCGTCATCGCCCCGGTCAAAGCGGCTTTCAACGTGTGGTCCTACGGCCGAGCGGGCCGCGGGAGCCGGCTCATCTCGGCGGACCCTGCCCTCGCCACCCACCTGGAGTCGCGGTACCTCGCGCTCGGCACCGACTGGGCGGCCCTTGCGCGAGCGTGCGCGGCCCGGGCGGCTGAGCGGGGGATCGCGGTCGAGCTCCCCGCCGACGTGAGCGCCTGAGCCGGCATCCGGCAACTCGCGCCCCGGCGGTTCGAAGGGATTGCTGGGCCGGGAACGGGGAGGCGTGGCCCCATGGATCGATTCCGCGCGCCGCCGGTCGATAGAACCAGACAGGCAGGTTCGGCACGGAGGTCGGACGGTGTCAGCGAACAGCAGGGAGGGGAGCGCTCAGGAGATCGTCGCGGGGGCGGCGGCGCATCTGAGCGGCGCGCCCGACCTGGCCGCGACGATGCAGGGCATCGCCGTGGCCGCCCGCAGGGCCCTCGGCGCCGATCGGGCCACGTGCTACGTGCATGACATCAGCCAGGTCGTGTCCGCCGTCCACACCACCGAGACCGACCCCGAGCGCCGGGCCTTTCTGGAGGGCACGCTGGGGCAAGGGACCGCGGAGCTTCCCATCCTCCTCCTGCAGTTCTCCCAGGCCGATCCGCTCCTGGTGGTCGAGGATGTGCGCCGCCACCCGGCGATCTCGCCCCGCCTGGCCGCCCGTCTGGGCTCGGGGGCCTTCCTCGGCGTGCGCCTCGAGCACGCCTCGGTGCAGGCCGGCGGCGCCCCTGCCCTGCTGGGCACTCTCTTTTGCAACTACGGCCGGCCACGGCGCTTCCCGGCGGCCGAGCGCTCGGCCGCACAGGGCCTGGCCAACCTGGCGGTCTTGGCCCTGGCCAACGCCCACCTGCAGGCCGCAACGGCCCAGGGCCTGGAGGAGAATCGCGCCCTGGCGGCCGAGCAGGCGGCGTTGCGGCGGGTGGCGACCCACGTGGCCGCGGAGACCGATCCCGAGGCGGTGTTCGCCCAGGCGGCGGAGGAGGTGGCTGGGCTGCTCGGGGTCGAGTGTGGCGTGGTCGTCAAGTTCTCGGACTCCGAGCATGGGGCGGTCGTGGGCGTCTGGGGCGCCGAGGCCGGCGCGAGCTTGGGCATCGGCACCCTCGTTCCCCTCAACGGCGAGAGCGCGACCGCGCGCGTCTTCCGCAGCGGACAGCCCGCGCGGATGAGGGACTACGCCGGATTGGACGCCGAGACGGGCAAGCTCCTCGTCGCGACCCCGTATCGCAGCGGGGTGGCCGCCCCGATCGCGGTCGGTCCGCGAATGTGGGGCGCGATCGGCGCCGTGACCAGCCGACCCGAGCTGCTGTCGGACGGGTGCGAGCAGCGGTTGGGCCACTTCGGCGAGTTGGTCGGGGTCGCGATCGCCAACGCCGAGGCCCGGGCCCGCCTGGCCGCTCAGGCCGCGAGCGACCCGCTGACCGGCCTGGCCAACCACCGGACCTTCTTCGAGCGGCTGCACGGCGAGGCCGAGCGCGCCCGCCGTCACGGGCACCCGCTCAGCCTGGTGGTCTTCGACCTGGACCACTTCAAGCACGTCAACGACACCCACGGCCACCCGGTCGGCGACCGCGTGCTCGTCGAGGTCGCAGAGCGCCTCGGCGCGCTCGGGCGGGCGGAGGACACGTTGGCCCGGGTCGGCGGCGAGGAGTTCGCCTGGCTGCTGCCCGAGAGCGGGGCGCACGCGGCCTGGGCCGCGGCCGAGCGGGCCCGGCGGGCCATCGGCGGCACGCGCTTCCCGCAGGTCGGGACGCTCACCATTTCGGCCGGAATCGCGGAGCTGGAGACCGGAGCGAGCGTCAACGAGCTCTTTCACGCCGCCGACGCCGCCCTCTACTGGGCCAAGGCCCAGGGGCGCGACACCTGTATGCCCTACGCCCCCGAGCACGAGCAGGCGATGGCAGGCCGCTCCACGGATACCTTGGCGCGCCTCGTCCCGAGCGTCGAGCGCCTGCTCGCCCTGGTCCGTGAGCAGCTGGGGCTGACCCTCGTCGCGGTGGGACAGTTCAAGGGAGGAAAGGAGGTGTGGCGCTACCTGGACGGCGACGGCGCCGCCTTCGGGATTTACCCCGGGGGGTCGATCCCATTGGAGGAGACGTACTGCCAGCGGGTGGTGCAGGGACGCCTGCCCAACCTGATCCGCGACGCCCGCCGGGAGCGGCGGGTGCACGACCTGGCGGTCACACAGGAGGCCGGCATCGGCGCCTACGCGGGGGTGCCGATCACCCTGCCGGGCGGGGAGCTCTACGGGATGCTCTGCTGCCTGAGCCCGCGCCCCGAGCCGGCCCTCGGCGAGCGCGATGTGCGCCTGCTGCGCATCCTGGCCGGGATGCTCGGCGAGGAGCTCGAACGCGAGGAGCATGAGACGGCCGTCCAGCGCGGCCAGCGCGAGCGCATCCTCCGCGTGCTGGGTGGCGAGGAGCTCAGCGTGGCGCTCCAGCCGATCGTCGAGCTGGCCGGTGGGCGGGTGGTGGCCGCCGAGGCCCTCAGCCGCTTCGCGGCCGAGCCGCACCGCCCGCCCGATGCCTGGTTCGCCGAGGCGGCGGCCGTGGGGCTGGGGGTGGATCTCGAATTGGTCGCCATCCGAGCCGCCCTGGCGCGCCTCGACACGCTGCCGGCGGGCGTGCGGCTGTCGCTGAACGTCTCCCCCGCAGCCCTGCTGGCGCCGGAGCTCGTCGAGGCCCTCGCCGCCGTCCCCGGCGCGCGGCTGGCCCTCGAGCTCACCGAGCACGCGCCGGTCGAGGACTACCCGGCCCTGGAGGCGGCGCTGGCCGGCCTTCGGTCTCGTGGCGTCCAGCTCATGATCGACGACGCGGGCGCAGGCTTCGCGAGCCTCAGGCATGTCCTTGGCCTTCACCCGGACGTGATCAAGCTCGACTTGTCGCTCACTCGGGACATCGACCGCGACCCGGTGCGCCGCGCCTTGGCCGCCTCCCTCGTCGCGTTCGCCCGCGAGGTCGGGGCCACCATGGTGGCCGAGGGCATCGAGACGCGGGCCGAGCTGGAGGCCGTGCGGGCTCTTGGGGTCACCCAGGCCCAGGGCTACTACCTGGCCCGGCCCGGCCCCGGCCCGGTGCCTGAACGGGTGGGGCTCGCCGACGGGGCGCCGACCGTGGTCGTCGCCAAGTAGCGCGTGCCCCACGGTGGCCCCGAGGGCCCGCAGAGGCGACCTTCCTACTGCCGGGCCAGGTGCGCCCGAAGCTCGGCCTCGTGGTCCTGGATCAGCTCGCCGCTGACGTCCAGGGTGACGCTGTGGAGAGTGCCGGTGAAGGCGAATGGGGCCACGTAGTCCGGGGTGACCGGGGAGCCCGGGTTGGCCCCGCAGGTGAGTGCGCCCGGATTGAAGATGAAGGGCGTCGTGACATGGGCATCGGCGTTGCCCACCAGGATGCCGTCGACGTAGAGCTGGAGCCTTCCCGGTGCGCCCCTCCCCCGCTGCATATCGGGCTCACCCGTCGGCTCGAACTCGAATCGAAGCTCGTGCCTTCCCGGCGGGACGACGTCATCGGATTCGACGCCCAGGAGCTCGCGACCGACGTAGTTGTGCACGTACCGCAGCTTGCCGTCCTTGATGAAGAAGGAGTATCCGCCCGCGGCGGTGCCCTGACTGAGCAGCACGCCCTCGACCCCCTCCTCGGGGATCTCGACGTCTGCGGTGATGCTGTGCGGGCGGTTGAGCACCTTGGGCGCCGCGAAGTTCGGGACCGACTGCGTGTTGGGCAGGTAGGTGTAGGTGTCGCGCGGCGCGGCGATCAGCGGCTTCTCGACGACCATCCGGGCGAGAGCGCTGCCATCGATCGGCATGACGTCGTACCGACCGGCCTCGACGTACCAGGTGGCGATCATCGCGATCAGACGGTCGCGGTTCTCGGCCGCGACGTCCTTGGTCTCCGCGAAGTCCTCGGCCACGTGGTACAGCTCCCAGCCGGTCGCATCGAGCGCGGAGAGCACCTCCGAGGTGATCGGCGTGCCGAACGGGAGGCCGGCCTCGGTGAATGAGGGGCCCGGCCACGGGCAGACCGCCCGCCAGCCGTCGTGGTAGATCGATCGGTGCCCGAACATCTCGAAGTACTGGGTGTGCCGCCTACTCGGCGCGTCGGGATCATCGAGGGTGTGCGCGAAGCTGACGCCGTGCATGGGGGACTGCTTCACGCCCCTGATCTGTGCGGGCGGCTGCATCCCGAGCAGATCGAGGACGGTCGGCACCATGTCGATGATGTGGGCGTACTGGTTGCGGATCTCGCCGCGGGCGGCGATCCCCTTCGGCCAGGAGACGATGAACGGATCGGTTGAGCCGCCGCGGTAGGTCTCGCGCTTCCAGCGCCGGAACGGGGTGTTGCCCGCCCAGGTCCAGCCCCACGGGTAGTGGTTGAAGGTGGTGGGGCCGCCGATCTCGTCGATCCGCGCGAGGCTCTCCTCGAGCGGCTCCTGGGCGTTGTTGAAGAACTGCGCCTCGTTGGTCGTGCCCGCCGGGCCGCCCTCGGC
>JAXIPH010000097.1:0-8747 GCA_045403035.1 Thermoleophilia bacterium
GCCTCGAGGCGCTCCCGCACCCCGACGAAGTCCTCGAAGGGCAGGAAGGGCACGCCGTCGGCCGCCAGGAAGCGGGCGAGGTCGGCGCGGGCGAAGACGATGTCGGCCGCCCCGGCGACGCAGCGGTCGGAGATGCCGTCGCCCACGTAGGCCACCCGACCGGATCCCGCGCGGGCGCCCAGGTCGTGGCGCTTGCAGGGGCTTCCGCACAGCTCGCAGCAGCCTCCGCGCTCGGCCCACAGCAGCGTGCAGCCCTGCGGGGAGAAGCGGGCGTCGTTCCCCGCCACGTCGAGGTCGGCGAGGCCCCAGTGCGCGAGCAGCGGGTCGATCACGGTGCGGAAGCCCGAGGAGAGCACCGCCAGCCGGTGGCCGCGCGCCGCGGCCCAGTCCACCAGCTCGCGGAAGCCGGCTCGCAGGACGGCCTCGGCCAGCACCATCCCGACCACCTCGTCGCGGGTGGCGCGCACGGCGTCGAACTCGAGCTGCATCGCCTCCTGCACGGTCAACTCGCCGGCCCGCAGGCGGGCGGCGATCTCGTCCCACAGGCCGCGCTCGCCGAACCGCTCGACGATCAGGTGGAGCGTGTCCCTCTCGGTGATCGTGCCGTCGAAATCGCAGGCGATGAGAAGGTTCTCCACCCGTCTGAGGCTACCATCAGCGACCGTGGCCGTTCCGCGCGCGATCCTCATCCACGGCTCCGGGGGCGACCACCGCGGCTGGGCCCTGCAGAGCCCCCGATTCCCCGGCTCGATCGCCGTCGACCTGCCCGGCCACCCCGACGGTGCGGCGCTCGACCGCCTCGACGCCCTCGTCGTCAGCCTCACCGAGGCCCTCGAGCGCGTCGACGGCCCGCGGGCCCTGGTGGGTCACTCGCTGGGCGGCGCCGCGGCGCTGGCGACGGGCCTCGCGCGTCCGGACCTCGTCGACGGCCTCGTGGTGCTGAGCGCCGGAGCCCGCCTGCCGGTGCCCGAGAGTGCGCTGGAGCGCCTGGGGGCCGACTTCGGGGCCGAGCGAGAGCGGCTGGTGGAGGGCTCGATCACCGACACCGGCTCCCCCGCGGCACGGCGGGCGCGCGAGGCGATCGACGCATGCGGCCCCGTGGGGATGGCCGCCGACTACGCGGCGTGCCGGTCGGTGGATCTTCGCGGGCGGCTCGCGGGGCTGTCCGTTCCGGTGCTCCTGGTGCACGGGGGCGACGACCATCTGGTGCCGGTGTGGCTCGGCGAGGAGCTGGCACGCGAGCTGCCGATGGCGCAGATGGTGGTCGTGCCCGGCGCCCGGCACGCGCCGATGTCGGACGCCCCCGGGACCGTTGACCTGCTCCTGGCCGCCTACCTCGCCCGCCTGGAGCTGACCCTGGGCGGGGCTGAATGAGCCCCCTCGGGCCGGTGGCGCTGGTGGTGAACCCGGTGGCCATGCGCACCAGCGGCCACCTGCGGGCCGAGACGGTCCGGGCGCTCGCACCCCACGGCCTCGCCTGGACCCTCGTGACCCGCGCCCGGGGCGACGCCGGGCGGCTCGCCGCGCGGGCCGCCGACGAGGGCGCCGGCGTGGTGGTCACGCTGGGTGGGGACGGCACGGCGGCCGAGGCGGCCGGGGCGCTTGCGGGCGGGCCCGTGACGATGGTGCCGCTGCCCGGCGGGAACGCCAACGTCTTCGCCCGCGCGGTCGGCTGGCCCAACGACCCGCGCCGGGCCCTCGCCATCCTCACGCGCGCGCTGGCGGCCGGGACGGTGCGCAACGCCCGGCTCGGGCACCTCCGGGCCGACGGTCGCGAGCGGGTGTTCGTCATCAACGCCGGGATGGGCCTCGACGCCGCCACGGTCGAGTGGATCGAGTCGCGCCCGCGCATCAAGCGCCGCCTGCGGTGGCTGGGCTTCGCCCTCGGGGCGGCCGTGATCACCGCGACCGCCGGCCGCCGCGCGCCGCGGCTGGCGGCACGGGTCGACGACGGGCCGCAGGTCGACGTGCTGGCCGCCCTGGTGGCCTGCGGCACGCCCTACACCTACACGGGGCCGCGTCCCCTGGATCTCGTGCCCGGCGCGTCGTTCGACGGGCTCCTGGCATGGCTGGGAGTCACCCGCGCCCGGCCGCACGAGCTGGCCCGCCTGGTGGCGCTCGCCGCGCTCGGCCGGCCGCTGCCCGTCGGGAGCGGACCCCTGGTGGGCGGGCCCCTGCCCCGGGCGCTCGTCGTGCGGGCGCAGACCCCGGCGTGGGTGCAGGCCGACGGGGAGGTCCTCGGCCGCCACGAGCTGCTGGAGGTCGGCCCCGGACCCGTCCTGCGGATGGTCGACCCCCGAGCCGGGGGACCGCGGAGCCCCTGAGCCTCAAGTTCTGGCGGCCCACGCCGACACACATCCCTGCGGAACAGCGCGGTCCGCCACCCCGCCGAGCACGGAGGCTCGCGATGACTCACGGCCCCAAACCACGGGCAGCACTTCGGGGCTTCATCGCCCTCGTACTCGACATGGTGCGCGTCGACCCGGATCGGCGACCGAGCATCGAGGTCCGCCGCTGGCATCGTGAGCTCGCCGAGAAGGTCGGCGTCCCGGCGGAGCATCCCCAGACCAATCGCGAGCTGCTGGGCGCCGTCCTGCGCCTGTCGCACGCGCTCCCCGACCAGGACGACCACCGCGAGACCGGGGCGCCCGGCGACTACCCCGAGACGGCCCCTCCGTTGGAGGACGCGTCGGACCGTCCGGCCGCCATCGCCGCGGGATCGCCGACGGCCACCTCGCGGAAGGCCCCGATCCGCCGGTAGCGGTCGCGGCGCAGCCGCCGGCGCTCGGTCGGCGGCATGGCGCGCAGGTCACGCAGGGCCCGGGCCAGGTAGGCCCCCAGGAGCCGGGCCGCCTCGTCGTGATCGCGGTGGGCCCCGCCGGGAGGCTCCGGCACCACGGCGTCGGCGATGCCCCAGCGGTAGCAGTTGGCCGCCGTGGGCTGGAACGCGGCGGCGGCCTGCCGCGACTTGCCGGCATCGCGCCAGAGGATGGCCGCACCGCCCTCGGGGGAGATGACCGAGTAGGTGGAGTTCTCGAGCATGATCACCCGGTCGGCGATCCCCAGCGCCAGGGCGCCGCCCGACGAGCCCTCGCCGATGACGACCGCGATCACCGGCACGCGGAGCCGGAAGAGGGTCTGCATGCTGCGCGCGATCGCTCCGCCCTGACCCCGCTCCTCCGCGCCGGCTCCGGGGAAGGCGCCCGGTGTGTCGATGAGGGTGATGACGGGGATGTCGAGCTTGTCGGCGATCGCCATCACGCGCATCGCCTTGCGATAGCCCTCGGGACCGGGCATGCCGAAGTTGCGATAGGTCCGCTCCGCGGTGTCGCGGCCCTTCTGGTGCCCGATGATGGCGACCGGTCCGTCCGCGCCGCGGCCGAATCCCGCCCCGATGGCGGGATCGTCGGCGTACAGGCGGTCCCCGTGCAGCTCCTCGAACTCGGGCCAGAGGCGCGCGACGTAGTCCAGCGGGTAGGGGCGCTCCTGGTGGCGCGCGAGCTGGATCGTGTCCCAGATGGCCGAGCTCGTCTCGGGCGTCCCGGTCAGGCGGTGCGCCAGGCGGCGCACGAAGCGCCCGCCGCGCCGGGCGGCCACGCTCATCGGGCCTCCCCGTCCTCGTCCTCGCCGGGCTTCAGCACCTTCGCGACCAGGCGGCGCGACTGGTCGCCGATGCCCTTGGCCACGTCGGTCACGCGGTCGACACCCGCGTGCGCCCAGGTGACCGCCGGCGGCGGGTCGACCCCCGACGGGCGGTGGAGGATGGCCAGCACCCGCCCGATGCGGCCCGTCAGCTCGCGGCGGTCCACCACCGCGTCCACCTGGCCGTTGGCGAGCTGGGTCTCGGCGCGGCCGAACTCCTCGGACAGCTTCTCGCGCGTCGTCTGCTCGATCACGCGGGGGCCGGAGAACGCGATCAGCGCGCCCGGCTCGGCGTAGGTCACGTCTCCCAGCGAGGCGAACGAGGCCCACACCCCGCCCGTGGTGGGGTGGGCCAGCACCATGATCACCGGCAGCTCGGCGTCGTGCATCACCTCGAACCCGACGACGGTCTTGGCCATCTGCATCAGGGCCAGCACGCCCTCCTGCATTCTGGCCCCGCCCGAGGCCGTCACCACGACGAGGGGCAGCCCGCGGTCGGCGCAGCGCTCGCAGGCGCGCGCCAGCTTCTCCCCCACCACCGCGCCCATGCTCCCGCCGAGGTAGGAGAAGTCCATCACCGCGGCCACGGCCCGCCGGCCGCGCACCGAGATCTCGGCCACGATCAGCGCCTCGTTGTGCCCCTTGGCCTCGGCGCGCTCAACGCGGTCGGGGTAGGGCTCGAGATCGACGAACTGGAGGGGGTCGCCGGCGCGCAGCTCCGGCCACAGCTCCTGCCAGGCCGCGCCCTCGGCGAGCTGGGTGATGCGCTCCCGCGCCGAGACCGCGAAGTGGTGGCCGCAGCTCGGGCAGACGCGCAGGTTGCGCTGCATCTCCTCGGTCCGGTAGTGGCTCTGGCAGCGCGGACACGAGCGCTCGTCGGCCGGGAGGCGGCGGGGAGCGGGCTGATCCGCGGGCCGACGGCGGCGCAGGCGGTCGACCGACACGGTGATCGGGTGCTTGGACAGACTCACGATTATGGCAGGGGGTCGTCGAGGTGGGCGAGCCAATCGTCGACGCTCGCCCGGTAGGCGGGCACCAGCCGGGCGGAAGCACGGCTCGACAGCACCAGATCCGCCGCCTCGTCCGGGTCGTGGCCGCGCAGTCGCAGCACCGCATAGGCGACCATCGCCGACCGGCGGCGCCCCTGCTGGCAGTGGATGAGCACCCCCGCGGTGGGGTCCTCCGCGAGCCAGCCGGCCGCCGCGCGAGCCGCCGGGGCCCAGAGGGCCGGGGGCTGCACCCGCCCGTGGTCCCACATCGGAGCCGCCACGACGTGGTCGGCTCCGAACACCTCCCGCTCGGACCACAGGTCCTGGGAGATGCGCGTCTGGAACTGGGCGCGGCAGTTCACGACATGGGTCACCCCGGCCTCGGGAAGGCGCCTCAGGGCGTCGCCGACCGGAACGCTGCCGATGGCGATGCGCTCGTCGGGCACCCACGACAGGCCCTCGAGGCCGCGGCGCGGCCCGTAGATCCGGGTGCTCGCGCGGTTGAGCATGGCCCGCAGACCGCGCAACCGGTCGGCGGCGGCTACCGGTCCTCCAAGCGGCCCAGCACGAGGATCGCGTTGTGGCCGCCGAAGCCGAACGCGGTCGAGACGGCCACGCGGACGTCGGCCGTGCGCGCCACGTTGGCCACGTGGTCGACGCCGGCACAGCGCGGGTCGAGCTCGTCGAGGTTGATCGTGGGCGGAACCACGCCCTCCCGGACCGTCAGGGCGGTGAGCGCGCCCTCGACGCCGCCGGCCGCGCCCAGGCAGTGGCCGTGCATCGACTTGGTCGACGAGACCAGCGTCCGGGCGGCGACCTCGTCACCCAGCGCCAGGCGCAGGGCGCGCACCTCGTTCGGGTCGCCGACCGGCGTCGAGGTGGCGTGCGCGTTGACATAGTCGACCCGCTCGGGGGCGATCTGCCCGTTGGTGAGCGCCATCGTGATAGCGGCGGCGGGGGCCTCGCCGGTGGGGTCCGGCTCGGTGAGATGGTGCGCGTCCCCGGTGAGGCCGTAGCCCAGCACCTCGCAGTAGGGCTCCGCGCCGCGGCGCTCGGCGTGCTCCAGGCTCTCCAGCACCAGGATGGCGCCGGCCTCGCCCATCACGAACCCGTCGCGGGACACGTCGAACGGCCGGCTGGCGGCGGCGGGATCGTCGTTGCGCGTGGAGAGAGCCCTCATGGCGTTGAAGGCGGCGACCCCGACGCGGGTGATGCTGGCCTCGGCGCCCCCGGCCAGCATGACGTCGGCCTGGCCGCGCCGGATGACCTCGGTCGCGTCCCCGAGAGCGTGGTTTCCGGACGCGCACGCGGTGGACACGCAGGACAGCGGGCCCTTCAGGCCGAGCTCCATGGACACCTGGGCCGCCGCCATGTTGGCGATCACCCACGGGATGAAGAGCGGCGAGACGCGATCCACGCCCCGGTGCTCGGCGGTGATCGTCTGTGATGCGAAGCTCTCGAGGCCGCCGATGCCGCTGCCCACCAGGGCGCCCGCCCGCGGCCGCAGCCCGTCGGTGATCGTGAGGGCCGCGTCCTCGACCGCCATGCGGGCCGCCGCCACGGCGAACTGGCTGAAGCGGTCCATCCTCCGCGAGCTGCGGTGGTCGATGAAGTCCGTGGGCTGGAACCCCGTGACCTCGCACGCGATCGTGCTCTCGGTGTCCAGCGGCTCGTAGAGGGAGATCCGCCCGGCGCCGCTGCGCCCGGCCACGGCCGCCGCCCAGTTCTCCTCTCGCCCGATGCCGAGGGGCGTGACCAGGCCGAGCCCGGTCACGACCACGCGCCGCCGCCCCTCCCTCACGACATCGCCAGCCCGCCGTCCACCGAGAGCACCGCACCGGTGATGAAGGAGGCCTCCGGCGAGCACAGGAAGGCGACGGCCGCGGCCACTTCCTCGGGCTCTCCGAGGCGGCCGAGCGGGGTGGAGGCGAGCAGCGCCGAGCGCTGCTCCTCGGAGAGCGCCGAGGTCATGTCGGTCGCGATGTAGCCGGGCGCGACGGCGTTGACGCGCACGCCGCGGCCGCCGGCCTCGCGCGCCAGCGCGCGCACCAGGCCCAGCATCCCGGCCTTGGAGGCGGCGTAGTTGGCCTGGCCCGCGTTCCCGATGAGCCCCACGATGGACGACACGGCCACGATGCTGCCCGAACGGCGGCGCAGCATGCCGCGCAGGGCGGGGCGGGCCGTGTAGAAGGCTCCCGACAGGTTGGTGTCGATCACGGCCGACCAGTCCTCGGCCCCCATCCGGACCGCGAGCCCGTCCCGGGTGATGCCCGCGTTCAGCACCACGGCGTCGAGCGGCCCCAGGGCCTCCTCGACGGCCTCCACCATGGCTCCCGCCGCGGCCTCGTCCGCCACGTCGGCGCGGTGGACCGTCGCGCGAGCGCCGGCCTCCTCGACCGCGCTCGCGGTGGTTGCCGCGCCGTCGGCGTCGGACGCGAACCCCACGCCCACGTCGTAGCCGGCTGCCGCGAGCGCCCGCGCGCAGGCCGCGCCTATGCCGCGGCTGGCACCGGTGACGAGCGCGACCGGCATCAGCCGACCACCGCGAGGGCGCGGTCGACGTCCGCGGGCTCGCTCACGTGGACCACCGGCGCGTCGCGGCGGATGCGGCGCACGAGGCCGCTCAGCACGCGGCCGGGGCCCAGCTCCACGAAGCGCCCCGCCCCGAGGACGAGCGCCGCCTCCACCGCGTTGCCGAAGAGCACGGGCGAGGTCATCTGGGCCAGGAGGATCTCGCGCAGCCGGCCCGGCGGCTCCAGGGCCCCGGTCGTGGTGGACAGGAAGGGCGGGTCCGAGGCGACCGGGTCCCACGCCTCGAGGGCCGGCTGCAGCCGCGCGGCCGCGGGCTCCATCAGGGGGGAGTGGTACGCGCCGTCCACCGCAAGGCGCATCACCCGCACCGAGCGCTCCTCGGCGAGGGCCACCAGCCGGTCGATGCCCGCGACGGTTCCCGAGACGACCACCTGGCCGGGGCAGTTGAAGTTGGCCGGCCAGACCTCGCCGGCCTCGTCGGCGAGGGCGCGGGCGTCGTCGTCCGAGAGCCCGATCACCGCGGCCATCGCACCCGGCGAGATCCGGCCGGCCTCGAGCATCGCCGCGCCCCGCTCGGCCACCAGGCGCACCCCGTCGGCGAGCCCCAGCGCCCCGCCGGCCACGAGCGCGGAGTACTCGCCCAGAGAGTGCCCCATCACGAGCCCGGGCCTCAGGCCGGCCTCGGAGGCCACCCGGAACGCGGCCACGGAGGTCGCCACCAGCGCCGGCTGGCACACGTCCGTCTCCATCAGGCGCTCCGCCGGGCCCTCGAAGCAGATCCGGGAGAGGGCGTACCCGAGCACGTCGTCGGCCTCCTCGAAGGTGCGGCGGGCGACCTCGTAGCCCTCGGCCAGGGCACGGCCCATCCCCACCGCCTGCGCGCCCTGCCCCGGGAACATCGCCACGATCACGCCACCACCTCCGAGGCGTCGACCAGGGCGAAGCGCAGCGACGCCTCGCAGGCCAGCACGCCCTCCACGCTCGCCTCGCCCTCGCCCGCCCCGAGCGGGCCGCGGCGGCGCGTGAGCCGGGTCTCGAGCACGAGCTCCTCCCCGGGGCGCACGACCCGCCGGAAGCGCGCACGGTCGATGCCGGCGAAGAGGGCCAGCTTGCCCTCGGAGTCGGGCTCCGCCAGGGCGGCCAGGGCACCGGTCTGCGCGAGCGCCTCCACGATCAGCACTCCGGGCAGGATCGGGTTGCCCGGGAAGTGCCCGGCGAAGAAGTAGGCGTCCGGGTCGACGTACCAGCGGGCGCGGGCCGAGCGCCCCGGGACGAGATCGAGCACCTCGTCCACGAGGAGAAAGGGCGGGCGGTGCGGCAGCAGGTCCGCCGGGGCCGGGAGGCTCGGGGTGCGATCGGGCACGATCCGCGGGATCGTAGCCCATCGGCCTGGCCCCGAAGCGCCCTGCGCAGAGGCGCTGGTATCCTTGAAAGCCCCCAAAAAATGCCCGCCTTCCGCGTCCTCCTGGTCGGACTGATGGCGGCCCTGGCCGCCATGAGCGTCGGCGCGGCCGGGCAGGATCAGCAGGCCGCCCCCGGGCCGGTGCGGGTGATCGAGCTCGACGGGGACATCGACCCCGTCTC
>JAXIPH010000334.1:0-4168 GCA_045403035.1 Thermoleophilia bacterium
CACGAGCCCGCGATCATGCACCGCCTGATGGCCGCCGCGCTGGACGAGGCCGTGGTCCAGGTCCGGCAGATCCAGCGCGACGCACGCACGGGCGGCCGCGGAGCTCGTCCCGCGTGGCCGATGATCGTGCTGCGAACGCCCAAGGGCTGGACGGGCCCGGAGCAGGTGGACGGGGTGCAGATCGAGGGCACGTTCCGCGCCCACCAGGTGCCGATCTCCCAGCTCGCCGAGCGCCCGGATCACATCGCCATCCTCGAGGCGTGGATGCGCTCCTACCGTCCCGAGGAGCTGTTCGAGGAGAGCGGCGAGCCCATCCCCGAGCTGCTCGCCCTGCCCCCGCGGGGGACGCGGCGGATGAGCGCCAGCCCCCACGCCAACGGGGGGCTCCTGCTCCAGCCGCTGACCATGCCCGACTTCCGCGAGCACGCCGTCGAGGTCGCCGCCCCCGGGGCGACCAGCGCGCAGGCGACGGCGGTGCTGGGGGGCCTCATCCGCGACGTCCTGCGGCTGAACGCGAGCCGGAGCAACTTCCGGCTGTTCGGGCCGGACGAGGTCGCATCCAACCGGCTGAGCGCGGCGTTCGAGGTGACCGATCGGGCCTGGGACGCCGAGACGCTGCCGGGCGACGACCACCTCGCCCCGGACGGGCGTGTGATGGAGGTCCTCTCCGAGCACCTGTGCCAGGGCTGGCTGGAGGGCTACCTGCTCACCGGCCGCCACGGGCTTTTCACCTGCTACGAGGCGTTCATCCACATCGTCGACTCGATGCTCAACCAGCACGCGAAGTGGCTGAAGGTGACCCGGGGCATTCCCTGGCGGCGGCCGGTCGCCTCGCTCAACTACCTGCTGACCTCACACGTGTGGCAGCAGGACCACAACGGCTTCTCCCACCAGGATCCGGGCTTCATCGACCACGTGATGAACAAGAAGGCCGAGATCGTGCGGGTCTATCTGCCGCCCGACGCCAACTCCCTGCTGTCGGTGGCCGACCACTGCCTGCGCTCGCGC
This sequence comes from Thermoleophilia bacterium, assembly GCA_045403035.1. GTDB lineage: Bacteria > Actinomycetota > Thermoleophilia > Miltoncostaeales > Miltoncostaeaceae > CAVXDY01. Next base: position 1,009 of record JAXIPH010000334.1, read on the forward strand.
GACTACGTGAACGTGATCGTGGCCGGCAAGGCGCCGGCGCCCCAGTGGCTGGCGATGGATGACGCGGTGCTCCACTGCACGCGCGGCGTCGGGATCTGGGACTGGGCCGGCACCGAGGACGGCGGGGTTCCCGACGTCGTGCTGGCCTGCGCGGGGGACGTGCCCACCCTGGAGACGGTCGCGGCCGCGGGGCTCCTGCGCGAGCACCTGCCCACCCTTCGCGTCCGGCTCGTCAACGTCGTCGACCTGATGCGGCTGCAACCGGACACCCAGCATCCCCACGGGCTCCCCGACCCCGAGTTCGACGCGCTCTTCACCGCCGACCGGCCGGTCATCTTCGCCCACCACGGCTACCCATGGCTGATCCACCGGCTCACCTACCGCCGCACGAACCACCACAACCTGCACGTTCGCGGATACGTCGAGGAGGGCACCACCACGACGCCGTTCGACATGGTGATGCTCAACCGGCTCGACCGCTTCTCCCTCGTGATCGACGTCATCGACCGCGTGCCCGGGCTGGGGGAGCGCGCGGCGAGCCTCCGCCAGCACATGGAGGACACGCGGCTGCGCATGCGCGCCTACACGCGCGAGGTGGGCGCAGACCATCCGGAGGTCAGCGAGTGGCGCTGGCAACCCGCCTGAAGGAGGGCGCCCCGGCCGAAGGCCGGACCTACTTCAGGCTTGTCGCCGCACAGCACGGCAACCGAACTACTTCCTGGCGTCGCCCGCCCGGCGCGAGAAGCGATGCTCATTCGGGCGGCGCCGCTTGTCGCCCTTTCGGCGGGCCCGCCCCGCCGAAGGCGGTGCCCGCCGTCCGCAAATGCGGCCGGCCAGGCCGCATTTGGCGTCTGGCCGGCCCCGTGTTTCTAGAGGGCCGGCCTACGCTGACGCGCCTTCGCCTAGGCCCCTCCCTCCGCCAGCTCGGTGGCCGGCTGGGGCGCCCGCCGCCGCGCCGCGGTGGCCACGACGCCGAGGATCGCGGCGATCACCGCGACCGCCACCGCCGCCTGATAGCCGTCCATCACGGCCGCGGGCGAGCTCCCCTCGCCGGCCGCGGCCGCGTTGACCGCGGTGACCACCGCCAGCACCAGAGCCCCGCCGAACTGGAACGAGGTGTTGACCAGCCCTCCGGCGAGGCCTTGCTCGTGAGGCTCGATGCCGTTCGTGGCCGCGATGTTGAGCGGGCCGTACGCCAGCGCGAAGCCGAAGCCGGCGAGCACCATGGTGGGGAAGATCGCCAGCCAGTAGCCCGAATCGAGCCCGATGGGCAGGAAGAGGGCGTAGCCGATCGCGGCCGAGGTCAGGCCCGCCACGATCAGGCGCCCGATCCCGAAGCGGGCGACGAGGCCCCCGATGCGCGGGGCGATCAGCGCCACCAGCAGCCCGCCCGGGAAGATGGCGAGCCCGGTCTCGAGCGGTGACCAGCCCCGGAGCTGCTGCATGTAGAGGGTCGCGATGAACTGGAAGCCGACCCACGATCCGAAGAGGGCCATCGCCCCCAGGTTGGCGCGCACGAGCGGCGCCGAGCGAAGGATGCCCAATCGCACCAGTGGGAAGGCCGACCGGCGCTCGATGGCGGTGAACACGGCGAACAGGGCCGCGGCGCCGGCGAACGAGACCAGCGTGAGCGGTGACGCCCAGCCCACGTCCGGCGCCTCCACCACGGTGTAGACGAGCAGCAGCATGCCGGCGGTGATGCTCACCGCGCCGGCCACGTCGAACGAGCGCCGCCCGCGCTCCGGCGGCGCGGAGTCGGGCACCAGGCGGATCGCCGCGATCAGCACGACGATGGCCACCGGCACCGGCAGCAGGAACACCCACCGCCAGCCCACCTCGGTGAGCAGGCCGCCCACCACGAGGCCCAGGGAGAAGCCGACCGCGCCCGTCGCCGTGTAGATCGAGAGGGCCTTGTTGCGCAGGGCGCCCTCGGAGAAGCTGGTCGTGATGATCGAGAGCCCGGCCGGCGCGGTGAAGGCAGCGCTCACGCCCTTGATGAAGCGCGTGGCGATGAGGAGCGAGCCATCGTCCACGAAGCCGCCCAGGGCGGAGGCAACGATGAAGACGCCGAGCGAGATGAGGAACATCCGGCGGCGCCCGAGAAGGTCGGCGGCCCGGCCACCGAGCAGGAGGAATCCTCCGTAGCCCAGCACGTACGCGCTCACGACCCATTGAAGGGAGCTGGTGGACATGTCGAGGTCGGTGCGGATCGACGGCAGCGCGACGCCGACCATGGAGACGTCGAGGGCGTCCAGGAAGAGGGCGCCGCAGAGGGTGAAGAGAACGGCCCACGCCCGCCTGTCCAGGCGCGTGGAGCCGGCCTCGACCAGGGTCGAGCTCGGAGATCGCACGGTTGTCCGCTCCTCTGGGAAGTGAGTTCTGCCGGGGGGACTGGCGGCCGCCGGGGTAACCCCGTATTGTTCGACGGGCACCGTACCTTATACTTCGATGGACGTCAAACAATGTCCCGGAGTCGACGATGAGCGCTCAGATCACCGACCAGGCCGACCTGGCGGGCGTGGATCTCGTCACCGTGCTGCAGGCGCTCTCGGACCCGGTGCGGCTCGAGATCGTACGCCAGCTGGCCTGTGACCCGGAGGGGTCGATGCCCTGCGGCCAGATCCAGCTCGAGGTGACGAAGTCCACGGCGAGCCACCACCTGAAGGCGCTGCGCTGCGCCGGCGTGATCGCCCAGCGCGACGAGGGCACGCGCCGCTACACGTGGCTGCGGCGGGACGACCTCGAGGCGCGCTTCCCCGGCCTGATCGACGCCGTCCTGAAGGCCGCCGCCGAGGACTGACAAGCCTGGCGGGGCTTTCTCCGAGCCTTGGCCGAAGCGCGCTGACTCAGCGAGACGTCCTGTCCTGCTTCGCCGGTCCCTGATCCGAGACGCGCCCGTCTCGGATCGAGCCCACGTCCGAAGGGATCGCCTTGAGCTCTCCTGGCGGCCTCCGGCGCCGGGCCGTTACGAGCTGCTCGCCCGCGCCACCGACACCGACGTCGTCGGGGCGTTCGGGTCGCTGCGGCGAGCCGCGCGGGCCAGCCGGCGTCGGGTCGCCGATGTGGCCGAGGACGTCCTGGCGGGTACCTTGGCGATCACCGCGGACCCGAAGGGGGATTGAGGCATGACCTGGATCCTGCGTCGTCTGGTGATCATTCT
>JAXIPH010000130.1:0-10347 GCA_045403035.1 Thermoleophilia bacterium
CCTCGGCGAGCGCCACGGCTCCGTCGATGACGACGGTCGTGACCTCGGTGCCGGCGGCGAGCGCGGCCGCCCAGGGGTCGCGCGGGGAGCCCGGGCCGGTGCGCAGCGCGACCAGGTCGGCGCGCTTGCCGGGCACGATGCTGCCCACCTCGGCGTCGAGTCCCAGGACCCGGGCGCCCCCGATCGTGGCGAGGCCCAGAAGCGCCTCCGGCCCCCCCGCGGCGTCGCCGTGGATTCGCGCGCAGGCCCGCGCCTCGGCGCGCAGGTCGTAGTCGCCGCCGCTCGCGGGGCTGTCGGTGCCGAGTCCAACGGGGACCCCGGCCTCGCGCAGCGCCTCCAACGGCGCCCGTCCGCAGTGCAGGTACTCGTTCGAGCGCGGGCAGTGGGCGACGCCCACGCCGGCCTGGGCCAGCAGGGCCGGATCGCCGTCGCCGAGCTGGACGCAGTGCGCGGCGACGAGCCCCCTGCGGAGGGCGCCGGCATCGGCGAGGCGCTCCACCGGACCCGCGCCCTCCGCTCCGGGCCACCGCCCGGGCACCGCTCCGATGGCGGAGAAGACCTCCGTCAGGGCGCCGTCGCCGTCCGCGATGACCCGCGTCTCGTCAGCGGACTCGGCCAGGTGGGTGGCCCAGGGGCGCTGCGCGAGGTACGGCAGATCGGCCAGGGCGGCCCAGAGGCCGGGACCGACCGTGTACGGGGCATGGGGGGAGAGGCCGACGCGGTTGCGGGGATCGGCGGCCGCGGCTAGGGCGGCGACGCGCTCGGCGACGCCGGTCGCGCGCGCCCGGGCCTCCTCCCCCTCGTCGCGGCCGTAGGCCTCCAGGTGAACCGGTCCGCGCAGGCCGGCCTCGGCCATCGCGATCACGCCCGCGCCGGTGGGGCCTGAGTCGGCGAGGGTGGTGGTACCCGCCCGCAGCGCTCGCACCGCGCCGTGACGGGCGGCGACGAGATGGTCCTCCGGCTCCATCCGGCCACGCAGGCCGAGCAGCCGGCCCAGCCACGCCGCGAAGGGCTGCGACGGCAGGACGCCGTCCATGAGGCTCCACTCCAGGTGCGCATGCGCGTCGACCAATCCCGGCGCCAGGATGGCCTCGCCCAGGTCCACGACCGCCGCCCCCACGTTGCGCCCGCGCACATCGGCCAGCGCTCCCGCGTCGACGATCCACCCGTCGTCCACGCACACCGCGCCGTCCGCGATCGGCGGCCCGTCCATCGACAGCATCCAGGCGGCCCGCCAGATGCGGGTCCGCGGCGCCTCAGGCGCTCTTGTCGTCCTCCGGCTTCGGGCCGCTGATGGCCTCCCCCTCCTTGGGGTCGGGGGCGCCGGTGATCCCCTCCTTGAACTCCCGGGCGCTCGATCCGAGGCCGCGGCCGATCTCCGGCAGGCGCTTCGCGCCGAAGATGACGAGCAGGATGACCAGGACGATGACCAACTCGAGCGGTCCAACACCGAACGGCACACCGGCTCCTTCAGCAGGAGGCAAGGAGGATCCTTGAGGGGAGGGTAGCATGGGCCGGTGGCGCCGCTCGTGCCCCGCGGGTCGCCCGCGAACACAGGAATCGACCTGATCGCGGCGACCTGGGGCGGGCTCGTCGCGTCCATCGGCCTCATGGCCGGGGCGGGGCGCGACTGGCCGGCGCGGCTCGCCGCCGGGGCCATCTCCTTCGGGCTGGGCGGCTTCCTGGCCGGGGTTCGGGCAGCCGGCCGGCGCCCCCGCCACGCCGCGGCGGCCTGGGTCGCCGCCTACCTCATCCATGCGGCCTTCATCGCCCTGGCCCGGGTGATCGACGCGGTGGGCGGGCCCGACGCGCCGCCGCTCCTGGCGGGGGGCGCCTCGGCCTGGGCCGCGGCGGCGGTGTGGACCCTCGTGTGGGCCCTGCTCGGCGGCGCCGTGGCGAACGCGTGGCTGCGCCCCGCCGGCCGGGGGCGCGTGTCCTAGGCCGAGGGGGACCCGTCCGGCTCGAACTCGCGGTGGAATGCCGACGCCGTCGGCCCGCTCTGCCCCTGGTACTTGCCGTGGTAGGGGCGCTCGACCGGGGTGGTCATCTGCAGGAAGGAGATCTGGCCGATCGCCATGCCGGGGTGGATCGAGATGGGCAGCCGCGCCACGTTCGACAACTCGAGGGTGATCGTGCCGTTGAACCCCGGGTCCACGTACCCGGCCGTGGAGTGGATGAGCAGCCCCAGCCGCCCGAGGCTCGACTTGCCCTCCAGGCGCGCCACCAGGTCGTCCGGCAGCGCCACCCGCTCCAGGGTCGAGCCCAGCACGAACTCGCCGGGATGCAGGATGAACGCCTCACCCGCGCCGATGGTCACGAGCTCGGTCAGGTCGTCCGAGGGCTGGCGCACGTCGATGAACGTGCGGCGGTTGTTGTGGAACACCCGGAACTGGTCGGCCACCCGCACGTCGACCGACGACGGCTGCAGCAGCGCCTCGTCGAAGGGGTCGATCACGAGCCGGCCGGAGGCGAGCTCCTCACGGATCGTTCGGTCGGACAGGACCACGGTGGGCGAGCGTAACGGGCGCCCCGGTGGTTCGCTACCGTGACGGACGTGGCCGTCGAGCGCGCGTTCATCGTGGAGGAGGGGCCGAGTGTCCCGGCCCGCGAGGCGGTGGAGGCCGCCCGCGCCGCGGGCCACGTCCCGGACGTCCTCCTCGGTGGCCGCCTGATCGGCGAGGGCCCGCGGGAGCACCTCGACCCGGTGGAGGTGACCGGCGAGCAACTGGCCCAGCTCTGCGACCGCCGCCGGCTGCCGCGGTGGGTGGTGGCCAAGAACCCTCTCTCTTCCGGCTTCGTCCAGACCAAGGCGCTGATGCGCTCGTCCGAGCTCGTGACGGTCTGCGAGGAGGCCGCCTGCCCGAACATCGGCAAGTGCTGGTCGCGCGGCACGGCCACCTTCATGATCGCCGGCAGCCGCTGCACGCGCGGCTGCCGCTTCTGCAACGTGATGACGGCGAAGCCGGTGGGCCCTCCGGACCCCGACGAGCCCCGCCGGGTGGCCGAGGCGGCCGCCAGCATGGGACTGCGCTTCGTGGTCGTCACCGCCGTGGCGCGCGACGACCTGCCCGACGGCGGCGCGGCGCACTTCGCGAGCACCATCCACGCGCTGCGCGATCGCCTGCCCGACTGCAGGGTCGAGGTGCTCATCCCCGACCTGCGCGGGAGCTGGAGGGCCCTCGAGGCCGTCATCGAGGCCGCCCCCGACGTCCTGAACCACAACACCGAGACCGTGCCGCGCCTCTACTCGCGCGTGCGCCCGGGGGCGCGTTACGAGCGCACGCTCGAGCTGCTGGCGCGGTCGGCCGCCGCCGGGCTCACCACCAAGAGCGGGATCATGGTCGGCCTGGGGGAGAACCTGGCGGAGATCGGGCAGGTGCTCTCGGACCTCGCCGGCGTGGGCTGCGGCCCCGTCACCGTGGGCCAGTACCTGCGCCCGTCGGCGACCCACCTGCCCGTGGCCCGCTACTACGCCCCGGCCGAGTACCCGGCCCTCGCCGAGCGGGGCCGTGAGCTGGGCCTCGCCCACGTGGAGGCCGGGCCGCTCGTGCGGTCGTCGTTCGAGGCCGACCGCGTGGCGGAGGCCGCCCTCACCGCCGCCTGAGCCGCCCTTCCGCGCGGCCACCCTCTCAAGTTCACACCCCGGGGGTCGATACCCACCCCGACGGTGGAAACGGCGCCGACGGCAGCCAGGGACGGCGGTCGATGCCAGGCGGAGGACGGACGGCCATGAAGGGATACCGCACGAAGAAGATCGCCCTTCCGGGCGGCCGGGTCATCGAGATCGTCTACTTCTCCGACGGAGAGGACGGCGAAGCCGCCGAGGCCCTCATCCAGGACGTTCCCGGGGACGCCGAGAGCGACCTCGATCTCGAGCTGGACGGCGAGACCAACCTCCACATCTGCCCCGACTGCGAGAGCGACCTCGTCTATCCCACCTCGTGGGAGGAGCGCGTCGGCGACGGTTGGCGCATCGAGCGGCGCTGCCCCAACTGTGAGTGGCGGCACGCGGGCGAGTTCGACCACGAGGATGTCGAGCGGTTCGACGACGCCCTCAACGACGGGACCGAGGACCTCCTGTCCACGCTTCGCAGCTTCGCACGCTCGAACATGGAGGCCGACGTGGAGCGCCTGATCGAGGCGATCCAGCTGGACCTCATCGAGCCGATGGACTTCTAAGAGCCATCGTGTCCCGGGGCGCCATGGACGGCGCGAGCGCCTCGGCCACACGGACGTTTCCGATCGTGCCACGCGACCGGGTCAGCGCGGGTCGGGCCCTGGGACTGTTCCTCACGGCCGGCGGTCTCTTCAGCCTGTGGCCGGTCGTCTTCGCGGCCAGCTACCTCGATCGACGGCGCAACATCCTGGTGCTGAGCACCGTGGTGGTCGCGGAGGGGATCGTGATGGGGGTGCTGGAGACCCCGTCGGAGGCCGTCGTCGACGCGAGCGCCCTCGCGCTGGCCTTCACGCTGACGGCGCTGGCGATCCTGGCCCAGCGCCGCCGTGTGGACGGCCTCGTCGCGGCGCTCGAGTCGCAGGCGCGGGAGGATCCCGTGACCGGGCTGCCCAACCGCCGGGCCTTCTAGTGGGGCGGCTCGCCCTCGTAGGGGAGGCCCTCGGCGGCCCATGCCAGGATGCCGCCCTCCACGTTCGCCACCTCGCCACGGTCCCCGTTTGCGTCGAGGTACTCGGCCACCTGCGCGCTGCGGGACCCGCTGCGACACAGGATCGCCAGGGGGCGGTCGGTGGGCAGCTCGTCGAGCCGGGCCAGGATCTCGCTCATCGGGAGGAGCGGCATGCCCGTCACGTGCGTCGCCTCGTACTCGCGCTCCTCGCGGCAGTCGATGATCGCCAGCTCGCCCGCGGACCAGAGCCGGTGCGCATCGATGACCGAGTAGATCCTCATGCGGACCTCAGAACGCGCGCACGGCGCGGTAGAGGGTGTCCCGCTGCACGGCCCGGCGGCCGGTGGCCTCGATCGCCCGCACCATGCGCTCGGTGTTGAGCCGAAAGGCCGTTCCGGCGGCCCGCACCACGTTCTCCTCGATCATGATCGAGCCCATGTCGTCACAGCCGAACTCCAGGGCGAGCTGGCCCACCCGCAGGCCCTGGGTGACCCACGACGACTGGAAGTGCGGGAAGTTGTCGAGGTACAGGCGGCTGACCGCCAGCATCATCAGGTAGTCCGCGGCGGTGGTGGGGACGTGATCGTCGCCGCGCGCGCTGCCGCCGCCGGACTGGTAGCTCCAGCACACGAATGCGCGGAAGCCGCCCGTCTCGTCCTGCACCTCGCGCAGGCGCCGGAGGTGCTCGACGCGGTCCTCCCAGGTGTCGACGGTCCCATACATCATCGTGGCGGTCGTGGACATGCCGGCACGGTGGGCGGCGCGCATGACGCCGAGCCACTCGTCGGTGCTGGTCTTGCGCGGGGCGATGACCTGGCGCACGCGATCGACCAGGATCTCGGCGCCCCCGCCCGGCAGGGAGTCGTGCCCGGCGGCCCTCAGGCGCGTGAGGGTCTCGTCCAAGGAGATCCGCGAGACGTGGCCGATGTGCAGGATCTCGGACGGCGACAGGGCGTGGAGGTGGATCGGGTAGCGCGCCTTGACGTCTGAGAAGAGGTCCTCGTACCACTCGATCCGCAGGTTGGGGTGGTGGCCCCCCTGCAGCAGCAGGGCCGTGCCGCCCAGATCGAGCGTCTCCTCGATCTTGCGGAAGATCACCGCCTTCGGCAGGACGTAGCCCTCGGGGTCCATGGGCGGCCGGTAGAAGGCGCAGAAGTCGCAGTCGGTGATGCAGAAGTTGGTGTAGTTGACGTTCCGGTCGATCACGAACGTCACGACATCGGGATCGCCGCCCGCGTCGCGCATCCGCGACGCTGCCTCGCCCACGGCCACGAGGTCCCGGCCCGCCAGGAGCGCCAGGGCGTCGTCGTCCGAGAGTCGCTCGCCGCCGACGGTCCGCTCGAGGATCTCGCCGACGCGTCCGGGTGCAACGGTGGTGGCCACGGCCGCCATCTTACGCCGCGAGCCTCGGCAGCACGTCCAGCTGGCCGGTCGCGCGCGACCGCTCGAGGAAGGCCCCGAGCCCCGCGCGCTCGGCCTCGCCGAACTCGTAGCGCAGGCGGCTCAGGTAGGGGCGGATGAAGTCCGCGGGGAAGGGGAAGCGCCGGGCGGCGGCCGCCACCACGGCCTCCGGGTCGGCCAGGTAGGCGGCGCGCGCAGCGAGGAGCAGGTCGGCCAGCTCCGCCAGCGCCTCGGCGCGCTCTCGGGCGGCGTCGGCCCGTGCGGCCCACACCGCGAACACCATCGGCAGGCCGGTGCGCCGGTTCCAGAGCTCGGCCAGGTCGGCGTGATGGGGCGCGAACGGGGTCCGCAGGCCCTCCAGGGCCTCGTCTCCGATCAGCAGCACGCCGTCCACGCGCCGAAGGGCCGCCGCCGGGGGCTCGGTCAGGGTCTCGAAGGGCGCGGCCGCCGGCCCGAGCAGGATGCGCAGCAGCGCCACCGAGGTCGCGCTGTGGGGGGTCACCGCCACCGTGTCGACCTGGTCGAACGGCACCCGGGAGAACAGCTGGATGGAGTCGACCGCGCCGCGGGCGGTGATCGAGGCCACCGGCACCAGCGTCAGCTCGTCGGCGCGCCGCGCGAAGGCGATGCTCGACATCGCCGACACGTCGAGCCGCCCCTCGAGCAGCGCGCGGTTGAGGGCGGTGGGCACCCCGTCGGTGAAGGCCAGCGCCGGGCCGGCCGCCCGCTCCAGGCCGTGGTAGATCGGGTACATGTTGAGCGCCGAGATCCGCCCGACGCGCAGCTTCCTCATCGCCGCACCGCCTCGCGGCCCACGGCCGCGGCCAGCGCGGCCGGGTCGGACCGGTCATCGGCGGGCACCCGCCAGTCGGTGGCGCCGAAGGCCGCCGCGATCTGGCAGGCCGCGGGGCCCAGGCGCCGCCAGTGGGGCCGCACGGCGACGCCGTCGGGCAGGGCCAGACGGCAGGTGGCGATGACCGTGAGGTCCTCGACCCCCCACGAGCCCGGCCGGTCCGCGGTGCCGTCGGCCGGAACCGGGCAGACCGCGCGCAGGAGCCCGGTCAGGGCGGCCAGCTCGGCCAGGGCCGCCAGCCGGCCGGCGACCTCCCGGGGGTCGCGGCCGGCGCCGTAGGCGAGCGCCGCCTCGCTCGGGCGGCCCTCGCGGTGGGCCGCACGGTGCTCCGCGACCGGCCGCTCCTCGTCGCCGTCCACCAGCCAGTCGTCCGGGGCGTCGTCGCTCCCGTAGGTGATCGGCGCCCGGGGGTCGAGCGATGCCGCGCGCGCGGCGGCCAGCGGATCGCGCGCGGCGAGCAGGCCGGCGATGCGCTCGCGGAGGTCGCTCACGAGTAGCGGTCCACCACGCCGTCGGCGATCTCGCGCAGCGCCGCGACGTCGGCTCCGCCGGCCCGGCTGTCTACGTCCACCGCCCGCCGCGCGGCCGCCACGAACTCAAGGGCGCGCTCGCGGGCCATGTCGACCCCCGGATGCGCTGCCAGCCGGTCGCAGAGGCCCTCCAGCCCCGGACCCTGGCACGCGCTCGCCACCTGCCGGCGCAGGGACGGCTCGAGCCGCATGGCCAGGATCACCGGCAGGGTCACCGTGCCGTCGCACAGGTCGGTTCCGCGGCGCTTGCCCGTGGCCGCCGGGGCGCCGGCCAGGTCGAGGATGTCGTCGAAGATCTGGAAGGCCATCCCCACGTTCTCGCCGAAGGCGGCCAGCCGCTCCTCGGCCTCGCGGCCACCGCCGCCCACCATGGCGCCCAGGCGGCAGGCGACCGAGAAGAGGGCCGCCGTCTTGCGGCGGCAGCGCGCCAGGTAGGCGTCCTCGTGGAGGGTCAGGTCGAACGCGGCCCGCTGCTGGTCCATCTCACCCCGAGAGAGGTCGAGGGCGGCCGCGGCCAATGCCTGAACCGCGGGCGCCGAGCGCGTGCGGGTGAGCTCGGCGAAGGCGCACGCGAACAGGAAGTCCCCGGTGGTGACCGCCCGCTCGGCGCCCAGCTCCTGGGCCACGGTGGGACGGCCCCGGCGCATGGTCGCGCCGTCGAGCAGGTCGTCGTGCACCAGCGTCGCGCTGTGCACCAGCTCGACGGCCGCCGCCGCCGAGAGCAGGTCCTCGGTGGCGGCCGGGTCCCCGAGCGCGGCCCGGGGCGCGGCGCAGAACACGAGCAGCGGGCGCACCCGCTTGCCGCCGGCCGTGAGCGTGTCGAGGGCGGGCCCCACCACCTCCGCGGCGCCGCGCGAGACCGCCTGCCGCAGGCGCTCCTCGCAGCGCGAGAGCAGGGGCGCCAGCGGGAGCGCCACGGTGGGGACCGGGGTGGTGGTCATCGACCGACGCGGCCGTGGTGGAGGGCGACGATCCCCGCCGCCAGCGGCCGCCACCGCACGTCGACCAGGCCCGCCGCCGCCATGCGGGCGGCCAGCTCCCGCGGCTCGGGAAAGCGGCGCACCGACGCCGGCAGGTACGAGTAGGCCGCGCCGTCGCGACCGAGCAGCCGGCCCAGGCGCGGCACGACCCGGTCGAACCACAGGCCGTAGAAGCGGCGCAGGCGCGCCGGGGTGGTGATCTCGAGGATCACCACGCGGCCGCCGGGCCGCACCACGCGCGCCATCTCGGCCAGGCCGGCGTCGAGGTCGGCCACGTTGCGGATGCCGAAGGCCACGGCGGCGGCGTCGAAGGTGTCGCCGGGGAAGGGCAGGGCCAGGGCGTCGGCAACCTGGACGTCGATCGTCCGCCCGTGCCGCGCGGCCTTCTCGCGCGCCAGCGCGACCATCCGCTCGGAGAAGTCGATCGCCGCCACCCGGCCCGACGCCGTCACCCGGTCGGCCAGCGCCAGCGCGAGGTCGCCCGTGCCGGTGCAGCAGTCGAGCGCGCGGTCGCCGGCGGCGAGGTCCGCGGCCGCCGCGGCCGCCTGGCGCCAGCGGCCGTCCAGGCCGACGGTCATGGCGCGGTTCAGGAGGTCGTAGCGTGGCGCGATGCGGTCGAACATCGCCCGCACCTCGGTGGCCGGCAGGCGCCCCGGGGTCTCGACGCTCATCCGGCCGGCCTCGGGGACGGCTCCCCCCAGCGCGCCATGAGCTCGTGGGGCACGCCCATCAGGTCGAGGGCCTTGGCGACCATGAAGCCCACGAGGTCGTCCATCGTGCGCGGCAGGTTGTAGAAGCCGGGCATCGCCGGCAGCACGATGGCGCCGGCGCGGGTGACCGCTGCCATGTTCTCGAGGTGGATCAGGCTGAGCGGCGTCTCGCGCGGCATCAGCACCAGCCGCCGGCGCTCCTTCAGCATCACGTCGGCGCAGCGGTGGATGAGGTTGCGGGCGGTGCCGTGGGCGATCGCCGCAAGGGTGGCGCCGGAGCAGGGGGCGATCAGCGCCGCCGGCGCCAGCGAGGACCCGGAGGCGAAGGGCGCGGTCAGGTCGTTGAGCCCCAGGACCGTCACCGAGCCGGGCTCGGCGGCGAAGCGCTCCACGAATGTGGCGACCACCACGCCGGGATCCTCGGGCGGCCGCGGGCCGGCCTCGAGGATCTCGTGGCTGATGACGTGGGCGCCGGCGTCGCTCACGCACAGCCCCACCTCGCAGCCGGCCGCGGTCAGGGCCCGGAGGGCGCACCCGGCGTACAGGGCGCCGCTCGCTCCCGTGACCCCGAGGAAGACCCGCATCACCTCTCCGATGGTAGCGGCGCCCCCGCTCCGCGGACGCGGCCGGCGCGGGCGTGGCGGATGCCCGGCCGGCCGTACAGCCCTACTGGTACTTGGTACCGAGGCCCGAGAGCAGGGTCCCGATCTGGGTGTACTGCTCCGGGGTGAAGCCGGTGAAGGGCGGCATCACGTTGCCCGGCGGATCCTTGAGGAACCCCTCGTAGTACTCGGGTGGGTGCCCCAGGGACCCCTGGTTGCTCAGGTCCGGTCCGGGTCCGGGCTGGCCGACGCCCGCGATCATATGGCAGCTCGTACAGCCCTGGGTCAGGAAGATCGTGGCCCCGGCCTCGGCCTCCGGGTCGAGGCCGGTCAGGGGCAGGCCCTCGGCCGCCGACCCGAGCCCGCTGGGGGCCTCGGCGCCGGTGTTGGTCATGTACGCGAGGAACGCGATGACGGCGACCGCGGTGACCAGCGCGATGGGACGCCGGTGGATGCGCCGCTCCGGCCCCCGGTCGATGAAGGGCGTCAGGATCAGCAGCGCCATGAGGATGTTCGGGATGATGAACGTCGCCATGATCACCGGCTCCAGCGCGTTCTGTCCCTTGAAGATCCGGAGGAGCTCGAAGAGGAAGAAGAAGTACCACTCGGGCCGCGGCACGTAGTCGGTGCTGGCCGGGTTGACCGG
>JAXIPH010000318.1:0-21194 GCA_045403035.1 Thermoleophilia bacterium
CGGCCGTCAGCCCGCAGAGCGCCGCGTTGCGGGCGCCGCCGCCGATGACGTGGACGCGTCGGACCCCGACGCCGGCGACCTGCTCCAGGCGCTCCAGCACCCACCGGTACTTGCAGGCAAGCGAGACGAGGATGCCCCGCGCCACGGCCGCGTGGTCGTCCGGAGCCGGCGACGGGCGCGCGATCGCGGAGATCAGCTCCGGCATCGGCCCCGGCCGCAGGAAGACCGGGTCGTCGGGGTCGAACAGGGGGACCTCGCCGCGGTGCGCCTCAGCGAGCTGTGCGAGGTCGTCGAACGAGCGCTCCGCGCCCCAGGACCGGCGGCACTCCTGCAGCAGCCAAAGGCCCATGACGTTCTTCAGCAGCCGCGTCGTCCCGTCCACGCCACGCTCGTTGGTGAGATTGGCCTCGCGGGCCGCCTCCTCCAGCACCGGCCCGGGCAGCTCCAGCCCGAGCAGCGACCAGGTGCCGCTCGACAGGACCGCTGACCCGCCGTCGACGACCGGAGCGCCCGCGAAGGCCGAGGCGGTGTCGTGTGCCGCGACGGCCACCACGGGGGGGCGGCCGGGCAGGCCGAGCCCGGCTGCGTGCCCGGCGAGGAGCGGCCCGAGGCGCTCGCCGGGCTCGACCACCTCGGCGAAGAGCCGCTCCGGCAGCCCGAGACGTGCGACGAGGCCGAGCGCCCAGCGCCCCGTGCGCGCGTCGAGCAGGCCGCTGGTCGACGCGCACGTGGACTCGTTGGCGAGCACGCCGCTGAGCCAGTACGCCACGAGGTCGGGCACGAAGGCGAGCCGCTCGGCGGCCGCGAGGCGCGGCGTGCCCTCCTCGGCGAGGAGCTGGAAGACGGTGTTGATCGGCAGCGTCTGGATGCCGGTCGCCGCGTAGAGCTCGTCGGCGGGCACCCGGTCGAAAGCCCGCGCCACCATCCCCTCGGTGCGCGCGTCGCGGTAGTGGAAGGGCAGCCCGAGCATCGCCCCGGCCCCATCGAGCAGGGCGTAGTCCACACCCCAGGCGTCGACGCCGACGCCGGCGAGCGGCCCCCGGGCGGCGGCCGCGCCGATGCCGTCCAGCGCGTGCCCGAAGAGCTCGGGCACGCTCCAGTGAAGGCCATCCGGCAGGCGCACCGGGCGGTTGGCGAAGCGGTGGACCTCCTCCAGCACGACGCGACCGCCGGCGCGGCGCCCGGCGACGACCCGGCCGCTGGACGCGCCCAGGTCGACGGCGGCGTGGATCGGCCCCTCAGTCAAGGTGGAACACCTCCTCGAGCCGCCGCAGACTGGTGTCCGGCCGCTCGCCCGAGGGAAGCTCGAAGAACTCCGCCATCTCGGCCTGCCAGCGCGCGTTGACCTGGGTCGCCTCCATCGCCGCGAGGGCGGCGGCGAAGTCATCGGCGACCAGGTAGCCGATGAGCGTGCCGTCGTCGTCGAGGAAGAGCGAGTAGTCGCGCCAGCCGGCGCCGGTCAGGGCCTCGCGCATCTCGGGCCACACGGCCAGGTGGCGCGCGCGGTACTCGTCGAGCCGGTCGGCCCGCACCCGAAGCCGGAAGCAAACGCGCTCCATCAGGCCGGCTCGGCGAGCTCGAGACCGAGCAGGGAGGCGACCTTGCGCACCTCGGCGGCCCGGTGCCCGACGCCGAGCGCGACATGGTGCGTGGGGCCCTCTGCGCACCAGCCCTCGAGGAACTCGGCCGGCGCGACCGAGAAGCGCAGGCGGCTGTTGGTGTTGCCGATGCGCATGGTCGGGCCGGGGATCGACTCGCCCTCCGCGACGATCAGCTTGAGGCGGCCCTCGGCGGTCTGTGTGCAGCCCACGATCGTGACCGGCCCGTGGCGAACAGTGAACTCGACCGACAGCCCGGAGCCGCGCTTGCCGTGGTAGAGGCGCAGCGCCCGGAGCGTGGGGCGGCCCTCGGCGATCGCCAGGTGGCCCGGCCCGTCGTGGCCCATGAGCACGAAGCCCTCGGCCATGTCGAGGGCGTAGTACTCGGTGTACGAGCCTCCGGCGCCGAGGCGGTCCAGGATGAGCTGGGCGATGTTGGTCTTGAGGTCGCCCTCGCCCGAGGTCGGGACCCCGCGGGCGGTGAGCAGCGAGTTGCCGACGATCACGCCGGCGCCGAGGCGCTCGGCCTCGTTGCCGTCCACCCCGCGGTAGTAGTAGGTGAGCCCGTCGAGGGCGAAGTCGTCCACCAGGCGATCGAGGCCGACGGCCACGCGGACCGACCAGTCGAGCTGGTCCGGCTCGATTGGCCCGGCGATCGGGTCGGCCGAGGGGTCGGCGAAGTCGAACATCGCCCGGATCTCGGCCTCCTTGGCGGCGATCTCGTCCGCGCCGGCCGTCGCGACCCGGGCCGCGAGGTCGTCGATCTCGAGCACCTCCACGTGCGCACCGAGCTGCGCGTGGACGGCGGTGAAGTCGGAGTACAGGTCGAGCATCCCCGGGTAGGTGTGCCCGAGGAAGCCGAGGCGCGACCGGCGCAGCTCCCGGGCGACGCCGGCGGCGCGGACCCACGCCGCGATCCGCTCCCAGGCGCGCTCGTCGTCGTCGATCGTCCCGGCGACGGTGTCGTAGGGGATCCGGGCGCGGGTGAAGGCGCCGGCGATCTCCGGAACGCAGCACGCCGCGCAGTTGGCGAGCCACTCGCCGGTGTCGACCGACGGGTAGTCGAGGGTGGCCGAGGGCTGAAGGCCGAGCAGGAGCACCGGCGCCCGCGCGCCCTGCGCGGTCGGGAGCACCTGGCTCGAGGTGGCGTACGTGACCGCGTGGCAGATCAGCAGGTCGAGCTGCGACTGGCCGAAGCGGTCGCCGGCCTTGCGCGCTCGCTCGGCGGTGTCCACGAGCCCGGCCGAGACGACCTCGGCGCCGAGCTCGCGGACGCGCTCCTCGACGCGCGCCTGGTAGCCCTCGATCCGCTCGCGCAGACCGTCGAACTGGCTCCAGTACGCCTCGAGGCCGATGCCGAACACCCCGACCCGCGCGCGAGGCGCGGGCCGGGGAGGGCGCCCAGCCCCCAGGGGGCCCTTTGAGCTGGGTGCCATTTCGACGACTAGAAGTCGAAGTCGTCGATGTTGTCGGCGGTGAAGCGGGTCGGCGGGCCGAGAATGATGACCCCGTCCGGCCCGATGGTGCGCTCACCGAGCTTGCCGGCCTCGAAGGTCTCGCCCTCCGCGCCGGTGATGTTCCCCGCGACGAGGTTGGCGGCCGCGTAGCCGGACAGGTAGCCGACGTCCTCCGGCGACCACAGCTCGAACGCCTCGACGGTGCCGTCCTTGACGAACTTGCGCATCTGGTTCGGCGTGCCGAGCCCCGTCAGCTTGACCTTGCCCTTCTGGGGCGAGGTCGACAGGTAGCGCGCGGCGGCCGAGATGCCGACCGTCGTGGGCGAGATGATGCCCTTGAGGTTGGGGTAGGCCTGGATCAGGCCCTGGGTCTCCTGGAAGGACTTCTGGTCGTCGTCGTCACCGTAGACGGTGGCGACGAGCTTGATGTCGGCGTACTCGGGCTTCGTCAGCTCGTCCTCCATGAACTCGATCCAGGTGTTCTGGTTGGGCGCGTTCGCGGTTGCCGAGAGGATCGCGATCTCACCCGCCCCTCCGATCTGCTCGGAGATCAGGCGCACCTCGTCGCGGCCGATCTCCTCGGCGGAGGCCTGGGAGACGAACACCGTGCGCGCGTCAGTCGCCACGTCGGAGTCCATACCGACGATCGCGATGCCCGCCTCAGCCGCCTTCTTCAGTGCCGGCGCGACGGCGTTGGCGTCGTTGCCGGCGATGATGAGTGCGTCGGGCTCCTGCTGGGTCACCGAGTTGATGAGCGGGACCTGCGACGAGGCGCCGGCGTCGGTCGGGCCGACGATCTCGTTGCTGCCGCCGAGCTCCTCCATGGCGATGGTCACGCCGTTGTGCTCGATCTCCTCATAGGGGTTGCCGAGTTGCTTGGGCATCGAGATGGTGGTGATGCCGGGCGGGATGGCGCCGGCAGCGGGAGCGGTTGCGCCGCTCGTATCGCTCGAGGCGGCCGAGTCGTCGTCGTCGCCACAGGCCGCGAGGCCGAGCGAGAGGACGAGGATGGCCACCACCGCGAGCAGCGCTCGCAATAGCCGGGACGGGGTCATTCTAGGTTTCCTCCTGAGGTCGGGACACGGAGGCGCCCGGCCGTGGCGGCCGTGCTCCTCGAGAACGGGAACGGGCGCGCCACTCGCGCGCGCGGTTGACGAGGTTGGGGCCGAGCACCGAGCCGATCAGCAGGGCGCCCACGACGATTGGGATCCAGGCGGTGGAGATGTCCGGGCTCAGGGTCAGGGCCTTCTGGATCCCGGCCAGGAGCAGAAGGGCGAGAACGACGCCGGCGATGGTGCCGCGCCCGCCGAAGATTGAGACGCCGCCGAGCACGACCGCGGCGATGGCGGTCAGCTCGTAGCCCGTGCCGACGTTCGCGGCGGCGGTCGAGTTGCGCAGCGTGAGGACGATGCCCGCGAGGGCGGCCACCATGCCCGAGAGAACGAACAGGATCATCTTGATCCGCTTGACGCGCACTCCCGAGAAGCGGGCGGCCTCCTGGTTGGCGCCGATGGCGAAGACCGCCCGCCCGAATCGGGTGGCATGCAGCAGCACTGCGAACGCCACGGCGAGCACGGCGAAGAGGGCGATCGTGTTCGGCACCGGCGTGCCCGCGAACTCGTCGAACGCCCAGTCGGTCCACGCGGTCGGGAAGCTCGTCTCGGACCGGTCGCCGATGACCACGAACGCGAGGCCGCGGAACAGCGCGAGCGTGCCGATGGTGACGGCGAGGGAGGGCAGGCCGAGCTGCGTCACCAGCGCCCCGTTGAACGCGCCGCAGAGCGCGCCGACGACGAGGCAGACGACGATGATCGTGCCCATCGAGTAGCCCTCGGCCCACATCCAGCCCATCACCGCGCTGGAGAGGGCCAGGACCGAGGCCACCGAGAGGTCGATCTCCGCGGTGATGATCACCAGGGCGAGCGGCAGCGCCATGAGCGCAACCTCGGAGTAGTCGAGGGTGCCGCTGGTGAACGAGGCGGTGCTCAGGAACTTGGAGGAGATGTACTGCCCGAAGATCGCGGTGACCACGAGCAGGCCCAGGATCAGCACCTCCCAGCGGCCGGCGAGCCCGCGCAGGCGCGCGGCGAGCGTGTCGGGCGCCTGGGTCACCGGGGGTGGCGTGGCGTCAGTTCGCACGACGGGCGCTCCTCTGCCGGAGGGCGGCCTCGAGCCGGAGGCCCACGAGCCGGTCGATCGCGATCGCAAGCAGCAGCAGCGCCCCGATCGCGGCCAGCTGCCAGAAGGCCGACACCTTCAGGATGATCAGCGAGGAGGTGATGGTGGTCAGGAGCAGCGCGCCGAGCGCCGCGCCGTAGACCGTCCCGATGCCGCCGAAGATGGCGACCCCGCCCACGACGGCCGCGGCGATGACCGTGAGCTCGTAGCCCGCGCCGGCGGTCGCGTCGACCGTGCCGAACCGGGCGGTGAACAGAACGCCGCCGAGGCCGGCGAGCAGGCCGCTCATGACGAAGGCGCCCAGCACCAGGCGCGAGGAGCGCACGCCCGCCAGCCGGGCCGCCTCGGGGTTGGAGCCGACGGCGTAGAGCTCGCGACCCGCGCGGTAGTCGCGCATCCACTGGCCCACCAGCAGCACCACCGCGATGGCGATCAGGGTGATGACGGGGACGCCGAGCACGCGGTCGCTGCCGAGGGACAGGAAGTCGTCGGGGAGGGTCTCCGCGTTCACCTGGCGGCCGTCGGTCCAGAGGAAGGCGATGCCGCGATAGGCGTAGAGCGTGCCCAGGGTCACCACCAGCGAGGGCACCGCTCCGAAGGTGACCAGCACGCCGTTGACCAGGCCGAGCAGAGCCCCGAGGCCCATGCCGAGCACGAAGACCACGATGATCGGCATGCCCGGGTGGCCGGAGAGCAGGTCACCCGCGAGGAAGGCCGACAGCGCGAGCACCGAGCTGACCGACAGGTCGATGTTGCGGGTGACGATGACCAGGGTCTGGCCCACGGCCAGGATCGCGAAGATCGAGGCGTTGAGGGCCAGGTCGCGCAGCGAGCCGATCTCGATGAAGCGCGGCTCCAGGATCGCCGTGATGCCGACGAGCAGGAGCAGCACCACGACGATCCCGAGCTCTCGCATGCGCAGGACGAGATCGGTGAGGCGACGGGCACGGTCGGAGGGGAGCGGCGCGGTGGTGGGAGCGGCGGCCTCGGTGCTCACGCGGCCGCCTCCGCCGCCTGGCCGGTGGCCGCGCGCATGATGCGCTCCTCGTCGGCCTCCGCGCGGGTGAGCTCGGCCGACAGGCGGCCCTCGTGCATGACCAGCACGCGGTCGGCCATGCCGAGCACCTCGGGGAGCTCGCTCGAGACCATCAGCACGGCGACGCCCCGCCCGGCGAGCTGCGAGAGCAGGCGGTGCACCTCGGCCTTGGTGCCGACGTCGATGCCGCGCGTCGGCTCGTCGGCGATCAGCACGCGCGGCTCGGTCGCCAGCCACTTCGCCAGCACGACCTTCTGCTGGTTGCCGCCCGAGAGGAACATCACCGGGTCGTCCATGCGGTGGTACTTGAGCTGCAGCCGCTCGGCCCACAGGAGCGCGGCCTGGCGCTCCATGCGTCGTCCCACGAGCCCCATGCGGCTCAGCGCGCGAAGGATCGTCAGGGTCGCGTTGCGGGCCACCGACAGGTCCATCACGAGCCCCTGCTGGCGGCGGTCCTCGGGGACGAAGGCGATGCCGGCGCGCATGGCGGCGGTGGGCCGGCCCGAGGGCAGTCGCACGCCGCCGACCTCGACGTGCCCGGCGTCGAGCCGGTCGATGCCGAAGATGGCGCGGGCCACCTCGCTGCGTCCGGCGCCCACGAGCCCGGCGAGCGCGAGGATCTCCCCGGCGCGGACCTCGAAGCTCACGTCGGTGAAGACGCCCTCGCGGGTGAGCCGATGCGCCGACAGCACGGGGGCGCCGATCTCGGCGGGCTCCTTGGGGAAGAGCGCGTCAAGGTCCCGGCCCACCATCCGGCGGATCATCTCGTCGGTCGTGATGCCGGTCACCGGGCCGTCGTGCACGACCTGGCCGTCGCGCATGATCGTCACCGTCTCGCAGATCTCGAAGACCTCCCCGAGGCGGTGCGAGATGAAGAGCACGGCCGAGCCGCGGTCGCGCAGAGTGCGCACCACGCCGAAGAGGCGCTCGACCTCGGGCCCCGAGAGCGCGGCGGTGGGCTCGTCCATGATCAGGAGGCGCGCCTCGAAGCTGAGCGCCTTCGCGATCTCGACGATCTGCTGATCGGCGATCGAGAGGCCGCGGACCGGCCTGCTTGCGTCGAGCCGCACGCCGAGGCGGTCGAGCAGCCCCTGGACCTCCCGGTGCACCTCGCGCCGGTCGATCCGTCGCAGCGCGCCCAGCGGGTGCCGGCCCATGACCACGTTCTCCGAGACGGAGAGGTCGGGGAAGAGCGTCGGCTCCTGGTAGATGACGGCGATGCCCGCGTCTCGGGCGGCGTGCGGCGAGGCCAGGTCGACTGGCTCGCCGTCGATGAGCATCTCTCCCCCGCCCAGGCGCACGACGCCACCCAGCACCTTCACCACGGTCGATTTGCCGGCGCCGTTCTCGCCGACCAACCCCCGCACCTCGCCCGGGCGGAGGGCGAGCGAGACGTCGCGCAGCGCCTGCACCGCGCCATAGGACTTGGTGGCCGAGCGCAGCTCGATGATCGGGGGCGCGACGGCGTTCACGCGGCGGCGGTCTGCTCGCCGACGACCGAGACGCGGCCGCCGAGGGCGGTCAGCGCGGCGGCCTGCTGGTCAGAGATCCCGTACGCCAGGACCTTGGCGACCCGGCCGACCTGAGCCACGACGCTGAGTCCATGCTGCCGGAGCTTCGACTCGTCGACCAGCAGGACCGCCTCGTGCGCCTGGGCGATCATCGAGCGCTTGACCTCCGACTCCAGCGCGTCGGGGTCCGTCAGCGCACCGGCCGGCGTGATGCCCTTGACGCTGAAGAAGACCCGGTCGACCGCGTGGCCGGCGATCGTGTGGACGGCGTACGGCCCGACGAACGAGCGGGTGAGCCGTCGCAGCGCCCCGCCGACGCCGACGAGGTCGATGGCCAGCGTGGGGTGGGTGGCCACGAGCTCGAAGATCTCCAGGGAGTTCGTGATGACCGTCGCCCGCACCCCGCGCTCCAGCAGGACCCGGGCCAGGTGGTAGGAGGTCGTCGAGGAGTCGAGGAAGAGCGACTCGCTCTCGCGCACGAGGTCCGCCGCCGCCTCGGCCAGGGCGGCCTTCGCATCCTTGGCCTGCTCGAGGCGCGAGGCGAACGAGTCCTCGTGGGCCGCGAAGGCCGGCAGCACCGCGCCGCCGTGGGTGCGGCGCGCCAGCCCGGTCCGCTCGAGCTCATCCAGATCGCGGCGCGCGGTCATCGGCGAGACGCCGAAGCGCTCCTCGATCTGGGCGACGGTGACCGCGCCCCCCGTGCGAAGCATCTCGACGATCGCCGTCCGGCGGGCGTCCGAAGGGACCTTCTGTTGGTTTGTGTTCGTTTGTTCCCCATTCTGGACGGAAACGAACATGAGCGACCAAACCATACCCACTTGTTTGTGTCAAGTCGCACTTGTGGGCGGGTTCGGCCGCGGCCTCGGTCACGCCGAAACCGGCCATCCCTGCAAGGGTCGGGACAGAGCCGGCCGACGCCCTCAGGGGCCGGCCGCTTCTTCACGGGTCAGCCTGAGGCGATGCCGGCGGCCATCTCGTCGATGTCCCGCGCGGCGCGCTCGAGGGCGCCGCGCGCCGTGTCGGCCCCGGCGTATGCCTCACGCAGCGCCTGCGTCCACCGAGTCGCGATGTCGAGGTAGTTCACGATCGGGGTGACCAGCACCCGGCCCGATTCCTCCGCGAGCGCTCTCGAGACCGGGTAGAACGCCCCCCAGCGCTCCGTGAGACCGACGAATGCGGGATCGTCCCAGACGCTCGCCCGCGTCGGGTTCATGTTGCCCTCGAAGGCCGACCGCAGCAGGAAGTCCCGTCCGGTCGCCCACTCGATGAAGTCCCATGCCGCGCCCTGGCTGCGGGATCGAGCGTTCATCACAACGGACCAGGTCCAGAGGTTCGGCGTCCTCAGGCCCGTGGGCCCCTCCGGCGGTGGCGCGTAGCCGATCTCGCCCACCAGGCTCGACTGCTCTTCGTCCTCAAAGAAGGAGACGTAGTGATCCGAGTCGACCAGGAGGCCGTACCTGCCGTTCGCGAAGTCCAGCGCGAGCTCGTACCAGCGCTGCTCGGGCCAGGCCGGCGGACCCGACCCCCTCAGCGCCCGGACGAAGTCCTCGGTGGCCGTCACACCGGCGTCCGATGCGATGGCGCATCGACCGGACTCGTCGAAGTCGGTCGCGCCGTAGGACCAGAACTGGGTCGCGTAGCCGGTGTACATCGTGTGCCAGACGGACACTCCCCGTTGCCCGAACCCCCGGACAGACCCCCCGGTCGCCCGCGTAATGCGGTCGGCGGCGGCGAAGAAACGGTCCCAGGTTGTGGGCACCTCGAGCCCGCACCGGCTCAGGATCGACGGGACATAGGCGAGGTTGTATGACTCGCAGTTGACCGGGATCGCGAGCAGGGGGCCCACGCCGAGTCCCTCGCCGAAGCGGCCGGTCCACCGGTTGGCGCTCAGCACGGCGTCGAGGAAGTCCTCCGGGTCGTAGCCCTCGCCGACGCCGGCCAGGAAGTCGTCCAGCGGCTGGACGAGACCCGCGGCCAGGTGCTCCCAGAGCAGGACCGGCCCCGACATGTACACGTCCGCCCCGTCGTCCCCGGTCAGGAAGGCGTGGATGTCGTTCGAGAAGTACAGATCACTGCCGATGATCCGCAGGCTCGCGGTATGACCGGACCGTCGCTCGAACTCCGGGAGGTGTCGGGCCACGCTGGCGACGAATGCGTCGGTGTCCGGGGCCAGGAACGTAACCGACGCCATGGACAGCCTCTCCTCGCGCGAGCCGGGACGACGATCCTAGGGTCTCACGAACAGTAGGTGACTAGCAGGGACAATGCTGAAGCCGGAGAGGGGGCCCGAACCCCTGACCTGCCGCCTACCAGGCGGCTCTCGCTGGGTCCGAGGAGCGCTTGGTGAAGCCGATCTCACGAGGTTGAGGTCGCGCGCGTGGAAGCGGAACGTGACTGAGCCGCGGGCGGCCCTGAGCACGGCGGACTCCTCCTCAACGGCCCAGTCGCCGGACAGCGCCCATTGATTGAGCACAAGTTCCGCGGGCGAGTCGACGCGGCCACCCCCCCGGCCGTAGCCGACGTACGTCTCCCCCGTCCCCAGGGTGTCCCAGTCGGCGGCCTTGGCGAGCCCGTCGGCTTCGACGCGGACGGTTTCCTCGTCGACGCCCAGGAGCTGCTGGATCACTCGCTCCGTCTCCTCGTAGTTGCCCTCACCGAAGTGACGGAAACGGATTCGACCGTCGCGATCGACGAGGTAAAGGGCGGGCCAGGACCGGTTCCTCAACGACCGCCAGATGGCGAAGTCGTTGTCGATGACGACTGGGTATTCGACGCCCAGCTCGCGGGTCGCACGACGCACGTTGTCGAGGTCATGCTCGAAACCGAACTCGGGGCAGTGCACGCCGACGACGACGAGCCCGGGGTCGCGATACCTCTCAGCCCACGCACTGACGTAGGGCAGGGTCCGCAGCCAGTTGACGCATGAGTACGTCCAGATGTCGACGAGGACGACGCGCCCGCGCAGCTCCTCGGCCGTGAGGTGCTCGGAGTTGAGCCAGACGGGCGCGCGGTCGAGTGCCGAAAGATCGCTGTGGATACGTTGGATGATGGACACCTGATCCTCCGAGGTGGCTAGTCCCGCTGGCCCCCGAACAGGCTGAGCAGCAGCAGGAAGACGTTGAAGACGTCGAGGAAGATGCTCGAGGCGATGACGACAGCGCTCTCTGCGTCCGCCCGGCGCAGCCGGTTGAAGTCGAAGATCGTGAACGCGCCGAAGATCCCGAGTCCGGCAAGGGCGTAGATGATGTGGCTGTCCGGTATCGCCACGAAGATCGCGACGATGCCGAAGAAGATCAGTCCCAGCAGCGCCCAGAACACCGTGCGCGCCCATGAGGAGAGATCCCTGCGCGTCGCGTAGCCGTAGGCGCCACACCCGGCGACGAACGCCGCGGTGGCGCCGGCTGCCTGCCAGAGGACGGACGGGTCGGCCTCGGCGTAGTCCGCGATGACGGGGGCGACCGCCAGTCCGAGCAGAAGGCCCAGCCCGAAGAGGAGACCGATCGCGACCTGCTCGTTGCCCTTCGCAGCGGCGATGTTGAGTCCGAAGACGCATGCGAAGGCCCCGATGAACAGCGCCAGGCCGGTCGCACCGCTCAGATCGCGGCCGAGGTACGCGCCGAGCGCGGCGAATCCGACCGCGACTGCGACGAGCCCCATGACCTGGCCGAGCACCTCCAGAGCCCGGTCGCGCGCGACCGCTCGGCTGCCGAGCGGCGGGTGGTCGTGGGTGGTGTTGACGGTGGTCATGAGTCTTCTCGTTTTCTCGTGGCGGGCGGCGCGGCCGTCCTCAGCGGCGGCGAGTCACGCCACTCGTGGCGCCGCTGAGGGACGGGCGTCTGCTCGCGCCGGTTGCTTACCGGAGCGAGTGGAACCCCGCGCGCAGCTCGGAGGCATACAGCTCCGGCTGCTCCCAGGCGGCGAAGTGCCCGCCGCGGTCGAGCGCGTTGTAATGGATGAGGTTGGGGAAGGCCTGCTCCGCCCAGCTCCGCGGAGCCTGGACGAACTCGTCGGGGAACAGGCTCACGGCCACCGGGACGGTGACGTTCCGGACGCTGGCGAAGCTGCCGTACTTGAAGTACTCCCAGTACAGCCGCCCCGAGGACACCCCGGTGTTGGTCAGCCAGAAGAGCGTGATGTTGTCCAGGATGTCGTCACGCGTGAGGTCGCTCGGCCTCTCCAGACGCTCCTCCAGGACCTGCTGGACCAGGCCGGGCTTGCCGCTCCCGTCACCGTGGTCGAGCATGAAAGCCGCCAGCTGGACCGGTGAGTCCGCCAGTCCGTACATCGTCTGCGGGCGCGTCCCCAGCTGCACGGCGTACGCCGTGTTCTTGTAGGAGGCTCCGAGCTGCTCGCTCGCGCGTCGCTCGTCGGCTGAGAGATCGGACGGCTGCTCGCCACCGGTCTGGATTGCCTTGTCGAGGTCGGGCGGGAACACGCCGGGGAAGGTGGTGTGGATCCCCAGCAGCTCCGGCGGCGCCGGCTCTGGCGCCGACGGGGCGTCGCGCCCGCCGGCCATGTACTCGACGAGGAGCGCGCCCCAGTCGCCGCCCGCCGCCACGAACCGCTCGTAGCCGAGGCGCTTCATGAGCTCGACGTAGGCCTTCCCGATGCGCACGAGATCCCAGCCGGCGCTCGTCGGCTTGCCGGAGAACCCGTATCCGGGCATCGAGGGGATCGCGACGTGGAAGGCCTCCGACACGCTCGCGCCGTGCGCGGTCGGATCGGTGAGCCGGCCGATGATCTTCATCTGCTCGACGATCGATCCCGGCCAGCCGTGGCAGACGACGATCGGCAGCGCGTCCTCGTGCTTCGACCGCACGTGGATGAAATGGATGTCGAGCCCGTCGATCTCGGTGATGAAGCTCGGCACGGCGTTCAGCCGCGCCTCGCACTTGCGCCAGTCGTGCTCTGTCAGCCAATAGCGCGCGAGGTCCTGCATCAGCGCCAGCTGCACGCCCTGCGAGTCATCCTCGACGGTCTCCCTGTCGGGCCAGCGCGTGGCCGCGATGCGGGCACGCAGGTCCTCGAGGTCGGCCTCCGGGATCTCGATCGTGAACGGCCGGATCGCGGTGGTGCCCGTGACCGGCTCGACCGTGGTAGCCATGGGTCCTCCTTGCTGGAGACGGTGTGGTCGAGACGACCCTGGCCGCCCCGGGCGAACGTCGCACCCGTGGGAGCGCCTGGGGCTGATCCCTGGGGTGCTCCCTTGGTTCCTCCCGTGGCTCGCGACCGCGCCGCTACGGGGCGTCGTGAGGCCGAATAGAAGGACGCCGTTGATGGCCGCGCTCCCGTGGAAGGCGCTGACTCAAAGCCCTCGGTTGGCGGCGCCGGCGTGCGGCACCGCGCCAGCGCCGATCGAGCCGGTCCCAGTCGAGCGTCAAGGGGTGTGCCGACGTTCGGCCCGGCGCTCGGCGGCACGGTGGCCCTGCCTGGTGGCCGCGCCGCGACGTTGCCGCCCTGGGCTGCGCCACCGGCGGATCCGTGGAGCGCCGAATCGATCCAGCCGCAGCGCCCCGCGAGATAGGCGTGAGCGGCGCGCAGCTCCCATGCGCGCCGTCCATGCGTGGCACCAACTAGCGCAGCGTCCTGAACGCGGCCCGCATCTCGGCCGTGAAGAGCTCCGGCTCCTCCCAGGCGGCGAAGTGGCCGCCCCGCTCAACCTCGTTGAAGTAGACGAGGGTGGGGTAGACCGCCTCGACCCAGCTGCGCGGGGCCGGGATGATCTCGCCGGGGAACGTGGTGAAGGCGACCGGGAGTGAGATCTCCGGGGGAGGCTGGGCGGCCGCGAGCGCGGCGTCCCTTCCGAACTCCCAGTCCGACCGCGCCGACGAGGCCCCGGTGCCGGTCAGCCAGTACAGCGTGATGTCGTCGAGGATCCGGTCCGGGGTGAGATGGCCGGCGGGCGGCCCGCCGAGGACGGCGCGGGCGATCTTCTCGTAGCTGTCCGTGTCGTGGTCGAGCAGCCACGCCGCCAGCCCGACGGGGGAGTCCAGCAGCGAGTAGCCGATCGTCTGCGGCCGATTGAGCTGCTCGATGAGGTAGCCGTTGCCGGTCGCGGCGAACGTGGCGGATGCATCGCGCGCCGCGCGCTCCTTCTCGGTGTTTGCCGGCAGCTGGTCGGCGATGGACAGCGCCGCCACGAGCAGGTTGACGTGGATGCCGACCAGCCCGTCGGGGGCCCGGCGGCCCATCGCGTCGGCGACCAAGGTCCCGTAGTCGCCGCCCTGCGAGACGTAGCGGGCGTACCCGAGCCGGTGCATCAGCTCGGCGAAGGCGCGCGCCATGCGCTCGGGGCCCCAGCCGACCTCTGTCGGCTCGCCGGAGAAGCCGTAGCCGGGGATGGAGGGCAGCACCAGGTGGAACGCGTCCTCGGCCCGCCCGCCGTGCGCGGTCGGGTCCGTCATCGGGCCGACGACCTCGAGCAGCTCGATGACCGAGCCGGGCCAGCCGTGCGTCATGATCATCGGCAGCGCGTCCTCGTGCGTCGAGCGGACGTGGATGAAGTGGATGTCGAGCCCGTCGATCTCGGTGATGAAGTTCGGCAGGGCGTTCAGCCGCGCCTCGACCCTGCGCAGGTCGTAGTCGGTCGCCCAGTAGCGCGCGAGCTCCTGGATCGCCGCCAGCTGCACGCCCTGCGAGCGGTCCGGGACGAGCTCCGCGCTCGGCCAGCGCGGAGCCCCGATGCGGCGACGCAGGTCGTCGAGGTCGGCCTCGGGGAAGTCGATCGTGAACGGCCGGATCGCGGTGGTGTCCGCGCTCGGCTCGGCCGTGGTAGCCATTGGGTCCTCCTCGGTGGAGACGGTGGTCGAGCGCGACCCTCGCCCGCCGTGCCGGCCGTCGCACCCGTGGGGGCGCCTGGGGTTGCTCCCTGGATCTGCTCCCCTGGGTTGCGGCACCGGCGGGGCGGTACTGCGTCGCCCGGATCGAGCGGCCTTTCTCGGGCGTCCCTGCTCCGAGGCGCCCTAGGGTGCAGACGCTCGCGGGCTCGGTGGCGCCGTCCTGGTCGCGCGCGACCGTGTCATGAGGGGGGACCACTCGTCGAGACCCCGTGGGTGACACCAGGGCATGACCCGGGTGCGATCCCGGACCAGGAACCAGCATTCTCGATGCCGTCAAGCGCCGCCGCCCGCTCCCGGATGCGCACAAACGACGACGGAGAGAGGCGCCAATCATGTCTGTGGACCTCGAGACACCCCGCAACGGTGGCGACCCGGCCCCGGCCGCGCTGGCGGCGCGCCTCGGCCCCCGCCTGGGACCCGCGGCCACGTTCGCGACCACCGAGCACTTCAACCTGCAGACCGCCCGGGCTGCGACCGTCTCAGAGTCCAACGGCCGCGCCGCCATCTACCTCGCGGCGCTGTCCACCAACCTGATCGCGCTGGCCTTCATCGGGCAGATATCAGAGCTCGGGACGGCGTTCTCTGCGTTCGCGCTGATCCTCTTGCCGGTGCTGGCGTTCGTCGGCGTGGTGACGTTCCTGCTCCTGGTCCAAATCCTCGATCGAGGAGATCGCCAACGCCCATCGGATCGGGCTGTTGCGCGACTTCTACCTGCGGGTCTCGCCGGAGCTCGAGCCGTACCTCCTCGTCGTCCGCGAGGCACGCCCGCCGGCGCCGCCCGAGAGGGAGAGGCTCGGGCCGAGCGCGTGGCAGCTCACTCTCACGGCCGCCGGGATGGTCGCGGTGGTCAACAGCGTTGTCGTGGCCGCATGCGCCGGCCTGGCGCTGGAGGCCGCGGGGCATCGAGCCGCTCGCCGTGCCGCTCGCATGCGGAGCGGCCATCGGAGCCGCTGCCTTCTCGCTGCACGAGCGTCACCATCGGCGCGCGCGCGGCGGCTACAGGCCGGAGGCCGTCGATCTGGCAGCAATCGTCGCTCCGCCGCCGCACCAGGCTCACGCGGCCTGAAGGAACGTCGACGCGTCCCTGGCGCGTCCAAGTGACCACGACCCGGCTCCCTCGGCCGGAGAGATGGGAGGACCGACATGGACATCGCATCACTGGCGGACCTGCTGCACGAGACAGAGCAGCATCACGGCGCATTCGAGGCGATCGCGCCTGCGCACGGCTGGTGGGACTGGTACGCCGCGTACATGGACGCTCGCCAGCGCGGGAGCACCCCGGAGGAGGCCTCAGCGGCCGCCAGCCGCTATATGGCGGAGGCCAAGGGGGTCGTCGTCTCGGCCGCCTGACGCGAACACAGGGCGCTGCGCCGGGGCCTCGGCCAGGGGGTCTCCGGCACAGCCTGTGGAGGGAGCTGGATCCGACCAGAGATCCCACGGTCCTGGCCGCGCACCGACATTACTGACACATAACTCTCGTGAGTTATTCCGATAATCGCTCGGGCGTTGATATCGCTAGACCTCCACGCGCTTCCGATCCGACGCTTCCCATTACTCGCTGCTTTGCGTTGAACGGATCGCCTCTATAACGAGGCACTCAGGCCGGGAGGAGTCGAGACTCCGATCCCCGTTACTGCGTTCACCAGCTCCCGGCGGGAACGG
Organism: Thermoleophilia bacterium; assembly: GCA_045403035.1. GTDB lineage: Bacteria > Actinomycetota > Thermoleophilia > Miltoncostaeales > Miltoncostaeaceae > CAVXDY01. Next base: position 16,282 of record JAXIPH010000318.1, read on the forward strand.
ATGCCGCGCTTGGTGAACACGTTGCGCAGATGCCACTCGACGGTCCGCGGGCTCAGGAAGAGCCGCGCCCCGATCTCCGGGTTCGACAACCCATCGGCGGCAAGCAGCGCGACCTGCCGCTCCTGCGGGGTCAGATCGTCGCGAGTCTCGACGGTCCGCCGCCGCACCTTCTCGCCGGTGGCCTGAAGCTCCTTGCGGGCGCGCTCGGCGAACGCCTCCATGCCGATCGTGGCCAGCATCTCGTGGGCTGTGCGCAGCTGGTCGCGCGCGTCGACCCGGCGGTTCTCGCGGCGCAACCACTCGCCGTAGAGCAGATGAGCGCGGGCGAGCTCGGGACGAAGCGGGGTCCTTGCCAGTCTCTCGATGGCCTCGCGATGCAGGCGCTCGGCACTCTCACCCTCGCTCAAGAGTGCCCGGCAGCGCGCTTGCATTCCCCGGCCCCAGTCGGTGTTGCAGGACGCGGTCGCTGCCATCACCCGCTCGAGCGCACCGGCCGCCACATCGGGTTCCCCGGAGCGGACCGCCGCTTCGACCAGCTCAGTCGATGCCCAGGGGGAGACGTGGAGCTGCGGTGCCTCCTCGGCCGCGCGTTGGGCCGAGGCGAGCGCCCGGTCATAGCGGCCCAGTCCGTTGAAAAGGATCGCGCTCACCCACTCGGCGAACTGGACGCCGAGCCCCTGACCGCCTGTTCCGGCGTCACGGATCGTGGACTCGATCAATGGCGAGGCGTCCTCTTGACCTCGGAGCGCGGACAGCAACAGCTGGGCATAGGGTGCCATGTGGGTCCCGGTCGCCTTTGTGATCGCGTCGGCCTCGGCGATCGTGACGGCGGCCGCGCCAAAGTCGCCGCACCACGTGACGCAGATCGCCCAGTCGATCAGGTCGATCGGCAGCCGGGCCAGCGCGCCCGCGTCGCGGGCCTCCCTGAGATGGCGCGCGCTGACGGCATGCCAGCCGTCCTCATCCCAGAGGAGAATGGGCGGGAGCAGCGGCCTCCAGCCCCAGCGGAGGTTCTCCTGAGCCGGTGACGCCTCGTTCGCCAACACGGCCGTCGCCCGCCTCAGCAGTGGCGCGGCCGCCGCACGTCCTTCCGTGACGAGGGTGCAGAGGGCATCGAGCAGCAGATCGGATGCACGGAGCGGGCGGGTCGGCCGCGGAGCCGACGTGGCGGCACGGGACACCTCGACCACGCTGCCGGCGGAGGCCAAGCGACCGGCGAACAGCGCAGCTCCCCACGCGTCGAGGTAGGTCTCGCGCGCAAGCTCGGGGTCGAGCCGCTCAAAGCGTTGGGCAGCACTCAAGAGCAATGAGGGGGCAGTGGTCCCCAGGCTCGACGCGAACGCGATCTGACCCCGGAGCAGCTCCACGTGCGCCGCCTGCAGCTCGTCTGGGGTCGAGGCCTCGGCCGACGCCAGAAGCGCGAGCGCGTCGTCGAAGCTGCCGGCGTGCAAGCTCGCTTGGGCAGCGGCAAGTGCACGCCGCACCCGCTGCGTGGGATCGCTCGTCAGAACAACAGAGCGATGCAGGAACGCCGCTGCCGCGGCCAGGCCGCCGCGCGCCTGCGCGCGGCCGGCGGACTGCTCGAGCGCCGCGGCAACCGGCTCGTTCGGCCCCGCTGCGGCTGTGGCCAGATGCCACGCGCGACGGTCCGGGTCGACGCTGCCGTCAGTCGCCTCTGCCAGGGCCAGATGGACCTCCCGGCGTTGCTCTCTGGTCGCCGCTCCGTAGACCGCGGAGCGCACCAGCGGATGACGGAAGGTCACGCGCTCTCCGAGCGCGAGCAACCCCTCCGTCTCCGCCTCTTCCGCGGCCGCCGGCGGGATCCAGAGCCGCTCGGCCGCGCGCCACAGCAGCAGCGGATCGCCGACCGGCTCAGCCGCCGCGACCAGCAGCAGACGTCGCGCGTCGTCGGAGAGCGTCTCAACCCGACGAACGAAGCTTTCCTCGATTCGCCCTGCGAGCCCCTGCGCCTCGACGAGGCCGAAGCCGCCCGCCAACTGCCTTGCCGTCAAGCCCCGCGGGAGCTCCAGCAACGCCAGCGGATTACCGCGCGACTCGGCGACGATGCGATCCCGGACTCGCTCATCCAATCTGAACCGGACGGCCGAGCTCAGCAGCGCCCGGGCGTCGCCGTCGCGCACGCCGCGCACCTCCATCTCGGAGAGGTGTCGAAGCTCCTCTCCCGGTTCACGCGCGGAGAACACGATCCCGACCGGCTCCGCCAGCAGGCGACGGGTGACAAAGGCCAGCGTCAACGCCGAAGCCTGGTCCAGCCACTGCGCGTCATCGACGACGCACAGCAATGGACGCTGTTCGGCCGCGGCCGCGAACAGGCCCAGCACGGCCAACCCGACGAAGAACCGATCGGGAGCGGGGCCGGCGCTCAGCCCGAACACGATCTCCACGGCCCGCCGCTGCGGGTCCGGGAGTTCGGGGAGCCGGTCGAGCAACGGCGCGCACAGTTGCTGCAGACTGGCGAAGCCCAGCTCGATCTCCGACTCCACCCCGACCGCCCGGACGACCGTCAGATCTGACGCCGAGGCGATCAGGTAGTCGAGCAGGGCCGTCTTCCCAATCCCGGCCTCGCCTCGCAGTACGAGCGACCGGCTGTCGCCGCGACGGATCGCCGAGACCAGGTCGTCGAGCAGCGCGCACTCGCTCGCTCGCCCGCGCAGGTCCGTGCGCTCGACCGGTCCGCGAGGAGGGCTGTTCATCGGCAGACCGATCGTAAACCAGTGCCCACGGGCGCGCGACTGCTCGTGGCTCGCTAAAGGTCTCCCGCTTTGAGCTGCCAGAGGTTCGGGACGTCGTACTGGGTGCACTGCGGGTCGATCCCCGTCGGAGAACCCAGGGCAAGGCACGGGCGCGCTCTCGAACCAGGAGGCGCACTCTCGATGGGTGTTTGTCGAACTCCGGCTCCCGACGCTGATGCCTCCGACGACGCGATGACCGCACCCACCTGCACCTGCGCGCCCGATTGGGAGGGCGGGCTCCACCCCCACACGTGCCCCGTCCACTCCGCGCAATTACGGCGGGCGAAGGTGACGCCGCGCGCACCCTCGGGTGTCTTGTCGGCGCCTCATGGGCCGTGGTGTGCTCGGGGCGCCAGATCTGCGACCGTCGCAAGGAGCCGGACATGCGCCCGGATGGGGAAACTGGATCGCAAACGCCAGCACGCATCGGCGGCCTCGAGCGGTGGCGCCCTCTCCTGCGCAGGCTTCGCGCGTGGGCGTCGAGGTACTTTCTGCCGAAGACGGGCGGCCCGCTCCGGATCGGCCTGACCGGCCGGGCACTGAGCTACGTCCGCTCCTACCTCGCGCTGCGGATCGGTGTCGGCTTGATCGGGATCCTGCTTCCGATCGTGTTGATGGTCTGCGGAGGGGCGTTCATCGATGGAGGGATGGACCTGCGAGGCGCGCTCAGCGAGTACTACCACTCGGGCATGCGGGACGTCTTCGTCGGCAGCCTCTATGTGGTGGCGGGGTTCCTCATCGTCTACAAGATCGCGGAGCTCCGGACCTTCGAGAGCCACATCAGCCTGCTCGCGGGCGTCTGCGCGTTTGTGGTGGCGTCGTTCCCGATGAAGATGAAGGGTGCCCCGGAAACGCCGCTCCAGCGGAGCCTCACTCCCGAGACCGTCGGCGGCGTGCACGACGGCGCGGCGATCACCCTTATCGGCCTCCTGACCGTGATGAGCATCCTCTTCGCGATCGACGAGGGCCGGCGCACGCAGATGGAGGGTCGCCGGTCGCCCTCGTTCTGGCGCGCCTACCACGCATTCTTCGCGTTCCTGATGGCGGCGGCGTGCGTCTACCTGATCTTCAAGATCGCGACCAACGACGTCCCGATCAACAAGTACGCCCTCCTCATCGGCGAGAGCGTCGCGATCATGTCCTTCGGCGCCTCATGGCTCGCCAAGGGGTTCGAGCCCCAGGTGCTGTTTCACGAGCCTCCCCCCGCGGCAGTCGACGGCGGGGGGCAGCCCGGGGAGGCGCCAACTCCCCGGCCGGTTGTCGGGGAGTAGTCGGGTAGGCCGCCACGGCGCGGGCGTAAGTTGGACAGTCCCGCATGGTCTCCCGCATGGTCTGGTTCGTTCCCGCATGGTCCCGCATGGTCCTGAGACGCTCCCTGGCGTCTCCGAGCCCTACTCATGGATCGGGCAAGAAGCCCTTATTGCAGGACTTCCACGAGAGCCGGAGAGGGGACTCGAACCCCTGACCTGCCGCTTACAAGGCGGCTGCTCTACCAGGCTGAGCTACTCCGGCGGCCTGCGCGCCAGCGTAGCGTGAGCCGGCGGCGCCGTTATCGGCCGGCGGCCTCCGTTCGGACCTCGGTGATCGACGACAACGACGGGGCGATCTCCTCCGCCTCGTCCAGGAGCGCGAGGGCGTGGTCCGGGTCGACGGGAGCCTCGGTGCGCGCCTGGGTGACCAGGTCCTTCGCGATCTCCACTCCGTAGAGGCGGGCGCGGATTCCGGCGTCGCGGAACGGGACGAGCGCGAGCATCCTCTCGCGGGCCTCGCGGTAGCGCCCGGACTCGGCGAGGGCGGTCGCCGCGAGGTAGCTCTCGGTGAACCGGACCCGGTTGCGGAGGATCCTGGCCTGCAGGGCGAGATCGGCGTCGGCGTTGAGGACGTCCGCGTCGATCGAGCCCAGGATCCGGCGCGCGGAATCGGTGTCGTCCTGGACCAGGGCGGCGTCCACCTCGCGCAGGGACGCGGCCACCTCCGAGCGCCCTCGGGTGCTCGCCGTGGTCGGCGGGCTCACGGTCGCCGGCGGGCTCGCCGCGGCCTCCGGGGCTTGGATGCTGCCGCCCTCCGGCCCCTCCTTCCCCACGTTCGAGCCGAAGACGCCCGCAAGCAGGATCACCAGCAACCCGACGCCCGCGCCCGCCATCACCGCCCGCCGCCGGT
>JAXIPH010000055.1:0-4830 GCA_045403035.1 Thermoleophilia bacterium
GGCCTCGACGAGGCCGCCGTTCGGCGGCGATTGTCGAAGGCCGCGAAGGTGAGCCTGTCGGCGCTCGACGAGTCGGACGACGCCACGGTGGCCGAGCTGCTCGGCGGCTACCAGGAGGCCCTCGTCGGCTCCGGCCAGGACGAGACCGCCGCTCTCCTGCAGCCGCTCATCGATGCGCCGGCGGAGCACTTCCTGGCGATCATCCCCGTGACCCAGCAGGCCGACCCCAACATCTCCACCGAGTAACCGGCGCCGGGGGACGATCCCCGGGCAGTGATGAATCTCACATCGGGACCACGGACCCACCGGCATCGGGGGGGCCGATACCCCTTTGGGGTAGGTTCGCCGGATGGCGACGACCGGGATCGAGGCCGCGGTGCCGCGGGGCACGGCGCGCGCGGGCGTTCTCGAGTTACGGAACGTCACGAAGCGCTACGCGCCCGAGGGGCGACCGGCCGTCGACGACCTCTCGCTGACCGTTCCCGCGGGCGAGGTGTGCGTGCTCATCGGGCCGTCGGGGTGCGGAAAGACGACCGCGCTCAAGATGATCAACCGCCTGATCGAGCCGACCTCCGGCGAGATCCTCATCGACGGGCACGGGGTCCGGGAGCGCAACCCCGCCCAGCTCCGGCGGGAGGTGGGCTACGTCATCCAGCAGGTCGGGCTCCTCCCCCATCTCACCGTCGCGGCGAACGTGGCCACCGTCCCGCGCCTCCTCGGATGGGACAGGGAGCGCACGCGCGCCCGGGTCCGTGAGCTGCTGGAGCTGATCGGCCTCGACCCGGACGAGTTCTCCAAGCGCTATCCGGCCCAGCTCTCGGGCGGACAGCAGCAGCGGGTCGGCCTCGCGCGGGCGCTCGCGGGCGACCCGCCGGTCATGCTCATGGACGAGCCCTTCTCGGCGGTCGATCCCATCACCCGCGGGCGCCTGCAGAACGACTTCCTGCGCCTGCACCGCGCGGTGCCGAAGACCGTGGTCTTCGTGAGCCACGACATCGACGAGGCCGTGAAGATGGCCGACAGGGTGGCCGTGATGCGCGAGGGCAGGGTCTTGCAGTTCGCGCCTCCCGCCGAGCTCCTGGCCAACCCGGTCGACGACTTCGTGGCCGACTTCGTGGGATCCGACCGGGCCCTCAAGAGCCTCTCCCTGACGCGCCTGGAGGAGATCGACCTCATCGACGCGCCGCTCGTGCGGGTGGGAGAGCCGGCCGGCGACGTCCGGGGTCGCATCGCGCGGGGCGAGCTGGAGCCCATCGGCGACCAGGTCCTCGTGTCGGACATGGCCGGGCGTCCCCTCGACTGGCTGCCGCTCACCCAGCTCGGGGGCGCCGAGACCGTGCCGGACCGCGCCAGCGGGGGGGCCGAGCCGGTGCTCGACCAGGTGACCACCCTCCGGGACGGCCTGTCGGCGCTGTTCGAGGCCAACGCGGCCTACGGCGCGGTGGTGGACGGTCACGGCGTGTGCGTCGGGCTGCTCAGCCTGGACGTGATCTCCGCGGTCTTCACGCGTCACGCGGCCGCCGGTGCCGGCTAATGGCCCAGAGCATCGAGTGGGACTGGATCTCACGTCACACCGACGACATCCAGGAGGCGACGATCGAGCACCTGCAGATCGTGCTCGTCGCGGTGGCGATCTCGGTGGCGATCTGGGTCCCGATCGGCATCCTGCTGCGCCGGCGGAGGATCCTCTTCGTCACGGGGACGACGGCGGCGGGGATCGTCTACACGATCCCCAGCCTGGCCCTGTTCGGCTTCCTCGTGCCGTCGCTCGGCATCGGGCGCACGACCGTGATCGTGGGTCTCGTGCTCTACTCGCCGCTCATCCTGATCCGCAACACGGTGGTGGGCCTTCAGGCCGTCCCCGGCCCGGTGCGCGAGGCGGCGCGCGGCATGGGCCTGACCCAGCACCAGACCCTGCTGCGGGTGGAGCTCCCGCTCGCGCTGCCGTCGATCTTCACCGGCATCCGGATCGTGACGGTCACGACCGTGGGCATCGCCACCATCGGGGTGCTGGTGGGCGCCAAGGGGCTCGGCACGCTCATCTACACGGACGGCCTCAACCGCGACTTCCTGACGCCGATCGCCGTGGGCGGCCTCGTCGCGACCCTGCTCGCCGTGGTCCTCGACGCGCTCCTGCTCCTCGCCCAGCGGCTCATGACCCCGTGGGCGAGGGCCGCCGGGTCCCGGTGAGGCCATGAACACGCTGAACGAGGCCTGGGACTTCTACCGCGAGAACACCGAGTTCGTGAACGAGGCGTTCTGGGGCCATGTCCGCCTGGCCGCGACGGCCCTCTGCCTGGCGGCCGCCACGGGGATCGTGCTCGGGATCGTCTGCGCCAAGATCGGCCGCGGCGCCTCGTTCACGGTCACCCAGCTCGGCAACCTCGGCCGCACGGTGCCGACCTTCGCCGTCATGGGCATCGTGCTCACGCTGACCACGATCGGCTTCTGGCCGGCGGTCATCGGCCTCTACCTCCTCGCCGTGCCGCCGATCCTGCTGAACACGCTCACGGGCGTGCGCCAGGTGGACTCGGCGATCGTCGAGGCGTCGCGGGGCATGGGCCTCACGCCGCTGCAGGTGCTCAGCCACGTCGAGCTTCCCATCGCCGTCCCGCTCATCTCGGCCGGCGTGCGGACCGCCGCGGTCGAGGTCGTCGCGACCGCCACCCTCGCCGGCCTGGTCGGCGGAGGCGGGCTCGGGCAGGTCGTGATCTCCGGGCTCGACACCGGCCAGGACGACGTCCTTCTGGCAGGAGCGATCCCGGTCGCTCTGCTCGCGCTCGCCGCGCAACTGCTCTTCGGAGCGGTGGAGCGCGTCGCGACACCACGGGGCCTGCGCATCGAGCGCGGCCTCGCCATCCAAGAAGGGAGATCCACATGAACCGACGGGTCAAGCTGATCGCGGCCTGCCTCCTGGGCGCCGTGGTCCTCGCGCTCGGGCTCCTCGCCGCGGGCTGCGGCGACGACGACGACAGCGGCGCGGCCTCCACCAGCGGTGCTGCTGCGGTCGATGGAACCGCCGTCAGCATCGCGGACAAGGGCTTCACCGAGAGCCAGATCGTCGCCCAGCTCTACGCGCAGGCCCTCGCGGCGGTCGGCTACCAGCCGGAGGTCACGAGCCTCGGCGGCACCGAGATCGCCGATCCGGCGGTCATCAAGGGCGACATCGACGTGTACCCCGAGTACACCGGCACCTCCTACAGCGTGGTGCTGAAGAAGACCGGCGCCGCCACCGCCGAGCAGGCCTATGACACGATCAAGGCCGAGTACCCGGGCCGCGGGCTCGAGGCCCTGACGCCGGCCGCCTACGACAACCCGAACCAGGTGGCCTGCACCCAGGAGGCGGTGGACCAGTACGGCCTGACGACGCTGTCGGACCTCGGCAAGGCGTCGAAGAACATCACCTACTCGGCCAACCCGGAGCACCTCACGCGCCCCGACGGCCTCCCGCTCCTGGAGAGTGCCTACGGGGTCGACTTCAAGGACATCAAGACCGTCGCCATCAACCTGCGGTACAAGCCGATCGAGGACGGCCAGGCGCAGTGCGTCTACGCCTTCGGCACGGATCGGCAGGTCGTCACCGACAACCTGGTGGTGCTGGAGGACGACAAGGCGATGTTCGCCTCGCTGCCCTACCAGACGTTCCCGGTCGTCAACAAGGCGTTCTACGACGCCCAGCCGCCGGTCTTCGCGGAGACGCTCGACAAGGTGAGTGCCCTCCTCACCGCCGAGAACGCCCGCGAGCTGAACGGCCAGGTGGACCTCGACAAGGAGGACCCCGAGGACGTCGCTCAGGCCTTCCTCGAGCAGAACGGATTGCTCACCCAGTAGCACCCGCGGCGGGCCGGGGCGGTCGAGGCCGCCCCGGCTCTGCGCGGCCGCAGGATGAGGGAAGTTTCCCACCGTCGGACTAGACCCAGGTTGAGTGCGCGGCGCGGAGGACTCGACGTACGGTCGGCCGGTGGCGTCCTCGCCGACAATCCGGCGCGCCCTCGTGGGCGGCGCTCTCGCTCTGGGGCTTGCCCTGCCCGGCACCGCGCTCGGGCACGCCGGCCATGACCTCTCGGCCTCGAGCATGTCGCTCGAGTCCGCGGCCAAGGTCTGCCGCAAGGACACGCCGCGCGCCGAGCGGCGCCTGCGGGCGCTCGAGCGCCTCACCCTCGGATCGCATCACGCCGGCGAGCACGCCGCCGGGCGTTCGGAGGGCCGCCGCCAGGCCTGCGCCCCCGGGGGCGGCCTGAGGAAGAGCTTCGTCGCCAAGGTGCGGGCGCGCGCAAACGTCAAGAAGGCCATGGCGAGCGGCCCGACCTCCCAGGTGGGCCAGTGGGGCGGGCTCATCGACCTGCCGGGCATCGTCGCCATCCACACGACCCTGATGCCGAACGGCAAGGTGCTCTTCTTCTACAACAACCCGGAGTTCGGCGACGAGGCGCGCGGCCGGGTGATGGTCTGGGATCCGGCGACGGGGACCGGGGTGCGCCGCGACGTCCCCGGCAACATCTGGTGCGCCGGCCAGGTCGTGCTGGCCGACGGCCGGGTGCTGGTCGTGGGCGGCAACCTCCAGTACCAGACCAACCCCGGACAGCCCGGCGGCTCGTTCAAGGGCCTGAACCAGATCTGGATCTTCGACCCGGCCAGCGAGTCCTGGACCCGGGGCCCCGACATGCAGCACGGCCGCTGGTACCCCACGGCGACCAAGCTTGCCGACGGCCGCGTCCTGATCACGGCCGGCTGGGACGAGACCGGCAACGGCGCCGACGCCAACAACGACGACGTCGAGGTCTACACGCCTGCGGCCGACGGCCGAGGCCCGGGCACGGTGGCGAAGGT
>JAXIPH010000070.1:0-7575 GCA_045403035.1 Thermoleophilia bacterium
CCCCCCCGCCCCTCCAGGCTCCCGACCACGGCCTGCGTGAGCGCGCCGCGGTCCACCAGCGGCGCCCCCTCCTCCACCGCCGCGCCGGGCCCGCCGGCCCCGGCGGCCGACCTCACCTCGGCGTCGAAGTCGGCCCGCGCCGCCTGGGCCCGACGCTGGGCGCGCTCCCCCATGCCCCTGCCCTGGGAGATCAGATAGACGAAGACGCCCAGGAAGGGCAGGAGGATGACGAAGACGATCCAGAGGGTCTTCATGCCACCGCTGAGGTCATGACGTCGGAAGAGGTCCGAGAAGACCGTGATCAGCAGCCAAAACCAGAACACCCAGGCGAAGAAGATGCACATCGCCCAGAAGACGTCGAGGAACGACCAGTCCATGGTGACTCCCTGTTGGGGTTTCGTGCGCTCACGCGGCGCAGCAACTCCACTCGCTCTACGTGACCCCCTCGAATGAGGGCGGATTGAGCTCTGTCTGAAGCACGACTGTCGGCTCGCGTGCCCGCGGCGGCGCGCTCACGACAGGAGTCTATGACGGTTCGCCATTTCTCGGCCATCCGGCTCGGAATCAGCTGTCCCCCCTCGAGCCGGAGAGCCGCCCCTCGGCGGTCCGCATCGGCGCATAGGCCGCCGGCGGGTCGAGGATCAGATCCGCGACCAGCGCCGTCCAGCCGGTCTGGTGCATCGCGCCCAGGCCCGCGCCGTTATCGCCGTGGATGTACTCGAAGAAGAGGAGGTTGTCCTTCCAGGCGGGATCCTCCTGGAGCCGATCCGTCGCCCCGTAGACCGGGCGGCGCCCGTCGGCGCCCGGCAGCCAGATCGCGGTGATGCGGTCGGCCAGGTCCTGTGCGATCCACCCGAGCGTGCGCTCCTGCCCCGAGCCGGTCGGGTACTCGACCGTGAAGTCGTCGCCGAGGAACTGGTGGAAGAGCACGAACTGACGGATCGCCAGGTAGTTGACCGGGAGCCAGACGGGGCCGCGCCAGTTCGAGTTGCCTCCGAACATGGTGGTGGTCGACTCGGCGGGCTCGTAGTCGATCGTCGCCCCCGGCACGCCCTCGAGGGTGTACGGGTTCCCCTCGTAGCGCTTCGAGACGGCGCGGAGCCCGTGCGGGGAGAGGAACGCCGCCTCGTCGAAGAACTCCTTGAGCGTCAACCGGAGGTCATCCGGGTTGATCACCGAGAGGAGGAACGTCCGCCGGTCGCCGAGATCGCGCACGCGGCCGATCGCGCTTCCGCCTCCCTCCTCCCAGCGGTCCCGGATGCGCGCGAACCTCTTGCCCAGCCGGTCGGCTGACTCGGTGACCCGCATCGGCAGGCCCACGGCGGGGAGCAGCGGGATCAGGCCCGAGATGGTCTGCACCTTCACCGGGGCCGACTCGCCGGAGGGGAACACCAGCCGGTCGTAGAAGAAGCCGTCCTCCGGGTCGTAGAGGCCCTGGTGCTCGAGCGCCTGCGCGATCTGCCCGAACTGCTCGAGGAACTTGATCACCATGTCCTGGTAGACGTCGTTCTCCTCCGCGAGCACGATCGCCATCACGAGCATCGAGAGCGCGTAGTAGGCCATCCACGCCGTGCCGTCGGCCTGCTCGAGCGTGACGCCCTCGGGGAGGTTCGAGCGATCGACCGGGCTGATGTTGTCGAGCCCGAGGAAACCGCCGCTGAAGACGTTGTTCCCGTCGGCGTCCTCGCGGTTGAGCCACCAGGTGAAGTTGACGAGCAGCTTCTGGAAGATGCGCTCGAGGAACTCGCGGTCTCGGCCGCCGTCGATGCGGAAGACGCGCAGCGCCGCCATCACGTGCACCGGCGGGTTGACGTCGTCGAAGTTCCACTCGTACGCCGGGAGCGCGCCGTTCGGGTGCAGGAACCACTCGCGGAGCAGGACGACGAGCTGGTACTTGGCGAAGGCGGGGTCGAGATGGGCCCAGGGGACCGCGTGGAAGCCGAGGTCCCAGGCGGCGAACCACGGGTACTCCCACGGGTCGGGCATCGCGAGCACGTCAAACGAGTCGAGGTGCCGCCAGGCGCTGTTGCGACCGTGACGGTGCGCCTCCGGGGGCGGCGGCTCGCCGGGGTCGCCGTCGAGCCAGCGGCGCACGTTGTACGGGTAGATCTGCTTGCTCCAGACCAGCCCGGCACACGCCTGGCGGAGGACCCGCATCGCCTCGGGCGTCGTGCCGGCCGGGGCGAGCGCGGTGTAGAACTCGTCGGCGTCGGCCTCGCGGGCGGCGACCACCTCGTCGAACGCGGCACCCGACCAGGCGGCCCTCCGGGTGGACCCGGGGGCCTCCTCCGCGCCGGCCGGGCGATGGAGGCGCAGGCGCAGCTCGGCCGTGCCGCCGCCGGGCACCGTGACGCGGTAGCGGAGGGCCGCCTTGGTGCCGAACCCCTCCGGGTTGACCGTGGCCGCGCCCGAGACGACGTGGTCGTTGATGCCGTCCTTCGGATACGGCGTGAGAGGCGGTGACCCGAAGACGCGGGCGGTGTTGGTCTCGTTGTCGCAGAAGAGGGCGTCCGGAGGGGCGTCGTCGGGGCCGGGCGCGCCCTCCAGCCGGTAGCCGGCGAGCGTGTGGCCGGCCACGCGGAGGGCCGAGCCGTCGAGCTCGATCCGAGGACGCCCGGCGCTCCCGTCCCAGGCCCACGTGTTCCGGAACCAGAGCGTGGGCAGCACCTCCAGCGTCGCCTCGCCGGCGCCGTGGTTCTCGAGGACGATCCGCGCGAGGACCTCCGTCGGCGATGCCTTCGCGTAGGTGACGTCGACCGACCAGTACCGGTCGCCGTCGAAGGCGCCGGTGTCGAGCAGCTCGAGCTCGGGATCCGCGAGGCCGCGGCCGTGGTGCACCAGCTGCTCGTACGGGTAGGCGACCTGGGGGTAGTGGTAGCGCCAGTGCAGCAGCGCGTGGCTCGGCAGCCCCTCGAGGTACCACCAGTACTCCTTGACGTCCTCGCCGTGGTTGCCCTGCGGCCCCGTCAGGCCGAACATCCGCTCCTTCAGGATCGCGTCCCGCCCATTCCAGAGCGCGAGCGCGAGGCAGAGCTCGTGTCGGATGTCCGAGATCCCGGCCATGCCGTCCTCGTTCCAGCGGTAGGCGCGGGAGCGGGCGTGGTCGTGCGGGAAGCTGTTCCACGCGTCCCCGCTCTCGGAGTAGTCCTCGCGAACGGTGCCCCAGGCGCGCTCGCTCAGGTACGGGCCCCACTCGTACCAGGGGTTGGCGGAGAAGAGGTCGTCCTCGGCGCGGCCGGTCGCCTCGGCGAGGCGCGCGTGCTCGGCGGTCGGCGGCTGCTCGGTCGGTCTCGGCACGGTCAGCCCTCCTGGGAGCCGGGTGGATGGAGCGGGGTCAGATCGAACAGGTGCCACGCCCACGGGTCGAGGGCGACGTACAGCCCATCGCGGAGATCATCCCCGGTCCGGTCGTAGCGGGCGCCCGTCGACGCGTCGTCGAGCCGCCAGGCCTGCCCGCGCAGGTCGTCCCAGGGCAGCGAGACGTGGCCGGCCGCGGTGACCTCGCCGAGGTTGACCACGACGAGCCGCAGCGACTCGCCGCGCCAGCCCCAGACCACGAGGTTCCGCCAGGCGTCGTTCCCGGGCCAGCCGCTCCGCTCACCGAGCCACCACTCCCCGTCACGGAAGACGCCGTCCCGGAGCGCGGTCAGCAGCCGCTCGTAGAAGGCCCTCAGGTCGGAGTCGGGCGGCTCGTCGGGCCGGCGTGCCAGGAAGACCGGCGGCCGCACGGTGCGCCCCTCGAGCTGGCCCTCGTGGACCAGCCTCGCGCCCGTCTGGGACAGCGCCGTCACCGCCGCGGCGCGCGCCTTCTGCGGCGGGACGGTCGCCGCGGCCCGCGGCTCGTCATGGTTCTCGATGAAGCGGACGAGCCTCTCCTGGTAGGCCGGCTCGGCGGTCAGATGCCCGTTCAGCTGCTCGGCGTCCTCGTGGACGAGACGGTCGTAGAGCCGCTTGTCGTAGCAGTAGTCGAATCCCTGCTGCTGGAGCGCCCATTCGAGGTCCCAGTACGCCTCGGCGATGAAGACGAACCCTGGATGAGCGCCCGTGACGGCCGGGATCACCGTCGGCCAGTAGTCGGTGTCCGGCCGAGGCCCGCCGCGCTCGCCCCAGGTGCGCTCGAAGGTGTCGTTCATCATCAGCATCGCCATGTCGCAGCGCACGCCGTCGCACTGCGCTGCGATCGCCCCCAGCGTCTCGACGACGACGGCGCGCAGGTCGGGCGAGAAGGCGTTCAGCTGCACCACGTCCGGCCAGGCGGGGAAGTAGGGGTCGCGGCCGTTGGCGAGCACCCCGCCGCCGACCCGGACGAACGAGGCCGGGTCGCGCTCGAGCTCCTCCTCGCCGCCGCGGACGAAGTACTCCGGATGTGCCTCCGTCCACGGGTGGTCGGGAGCGACATGGTTCGGCACGAAGTCGAGGATCAGCCCGAGCCCGCGCCCGGCGAGCGCCGCGCGCGCCGCGGCGAGCCCGGCCGGGCCGCCCAGGTGCGCGTCCACCGTGTAGCCGCGCACGCAGTAGGGCGAGCCGACCACGTCCTCGGTACGGAAGTCGGGCAGCGCACGCCGGAAGCTCTCGACGAGCTCGTCGTTCTCGAGCGCGATCGCGACCCCCGCCGGGCTGCGCTGCCAGACACCCATCAACCAGACCGCGTCGAAGCCGAGCGCCGCGATCGCGTCCCATTCGCCTCCGGGAACGGACGCGAGGTCGACCGCCGTCCCCTCGCGCCGGCTCAGCTCGCCGAGCCAGACCCAGGTGTTGATCTCGTAGATGAAGGGGTGCTTGACCACCGTCTCACTCTCACGGGATGCGGTTGCCCCGCAGTCTCCCCTCGATCGTCAGTCTCGACCGCGAGTGGCGCTCGAGGCAACCGCGCCAGCCCGCCGCAGCCTGTAACACCGCGCGAGGGGTCTGATGTGCGCGAGCTGGGCATCCAGGCCTGGGACGGATGGCCCGGGGCTACGCCCCTCGGCGGGCGGGGACGAGGACCTGCGCGGCCGCCCGGGTGGCGACCGCGACGGCGCCCAGGATGGCCAGGGCGGCCAGCACCAGGTGCGTCCCCGCCAGGCCCAGACCGGCCGCCAGGCACGCGCCCGCGCCGGCGCCCGCGCAGGCGGCGAGCGCCCAGGCGGCTCCCGAGGCCAGGCCCACGGCCGGCGCCAGATCCGGGGGCGAGGAGGCGGCCAGGGCGCGGTTGACCAGGATCCCGAGGGAGGCGCCGGCCGCGAGGCTGAGCGCGTACGCGGTCGCGGCTCCGAGCGAGCCGTGCGCGGAGTAGGCGGCGAGCGAGGCGGAGGCCTGCACGGCGAGGGCCGTCGTCAGGACCGTGCCCGGCCGGGCGCGTCCCGCCAGCCGCAGCACCAGCGGGCGGCCGATGCGCATGGCCACGAAGCCCCCCAGCAGCGCCGGGACCAGCGCGCCGCGCAGGCCCACGCCATCGCGCAGCCACACGATCAGCACCGTCGCCTGCGCCGCCCCGACCGCGGTGCTCCAGGCGCCGGTCAGGACGATCCTGCGCAGCAGGCGATCGTCGGCCACCACCCGGACGGCCGCCGCGAGGGCGCGCGACAGCGGTACGCCCTGCGGGCGCAGGTCGATGTCGGGGTGGTGGCGGGCGGCCACCAGCGACGCCGCGGCGGCCAGGACGCCGCCCAGCGCGATCGCCCCGTGCGGCCCCACGACCAGACCCACCAGCAGCGCCCCCGCCAGCCCCGCCGCGGTGCCGCCACCGAAGCGGGCCGTCAGGTCGGCGTGGGCCACGATGCGCCGCTCGGGGTGGGTGAGGTGGTGCAGCAGGTCGGCGGTGGCCCCGTCGAAGGCCGCCCGCGCGGCGCCGACCACCGCGACGCAGGCAACCACCGCGCCCACCCCGATCTCGGGCGACGCCGCGTCGCACACCAGGACCGCCACCGCGAGGACCATCGGCGCGCCCCACAGCAGGGCCCGGCGCGACACCCGCCCCGCGACCCAGGCGGCCAGCGGCGTGGCCACGGCCGTCGGGGCCAGCCCGGCCACGATCGCCGCCGCCGCCCCCGCCGCACCCGCGCCGATCGCCGACAACCAGATCGCGCCCACGGTCGCCGCCGCGACCGCGGCCGCGAACAACCGCTGCGTCCGCCACAGGCGCAGCCGCTCCCGGGCCGTGTCGGCCTGCGTGTGATGTGTGACGAGGTCTTGGGCCATGACGCACCACGGCCGGCCCCGGAGACCCGGGACCGGCCGATGCGTTCACGATAGACCACTCTCATCCCGGCGCGACCCCGGGCGGTCGGCCGAGCCCCTTCCGCCCCCACGCGACCCTTCGGTAGACTCGGCCGGAGGCTCGCCCAGTTAGCTCAGCCGGTAGAGCACTTCCATGGTAAGGAAGGGGTCAGCGGTTCGAATCCGCTACTGGGCTCTCGCGACGCCCCGTACGGCCCGGGCGGAGTAGCTCAGCTGGTTAGAGCAGCGGAATCATAATCCGCGTGTCGGGGGTTCGAGTCCCTCCTCCGCTATTGCTTGGATTTCCAGGTTCGAAGGTCGAGACCGCGCTCGACGTTCGAACCTGGTGCCCGGCCCAACTACGGCGGTCGAAAACGACGGCTACTTGCGAAATCGAATCGTGAGTTTCCCACCCTCGGCGTCCCCGGTTGCGAGGGCGAGGACTGGCTTGTCTAGGACGACGCCCTCCCCAAACGAGTACTCCACCGCTCCCAAGCGACGATGGGCTAGGCGGATCTCGGTCACACCGATGCGCGCGTTCCCGACGACCTCGAGGCCATCGATCGGATGGAATTCGGGCTCCTCGCTCTCATCCCAACGCGCACAAAGCGAACGTTCCTCACGGCCGCTCAGCAAGGCGTCGGCGCAATGGCCGTCCCGAAGTTCGTTCAGGATCGCAGAGCCGGCTGAAGCGAGGCGCGCCCCGGCGGCTGTGTTCAGCCGCGCCGGTGAGGCGGGACGACCTCCTCGATCACCTCGAAGACGCCGTCGAGCAGCACCGAGTCCACCACCTCGGCCATCTCCCGCTGGCGCTTGTCCTCCGCCTGGCTGGCCGCCGGGTCCGCCCGCAGGCCTCGGTAGTCCTCCATCGTGCCCTCGAAGAGCCCGAAGGAGATGACCTGGTTTTCGTCCTGGGGGTTGCGCAGGTGGTAGGCGCGCAGGAAGCCCGCCGGCCACTCATCGGGCTCCCAGGCCTGGCGGAAGCGGCCGTAGCTCCCCGGCTTCAGCCGGCGAGCGGTGAGAAAGCAGAGCATGGAGCCTCCCTCGTTCGCGCTGGATAGGGCGACCTTATGCGGAGACGCCATAACGGGGTAGGCGCGTACGCTCCAGATCCGCCACCACGTCGGTCGGTTGGCCGTGTGCGCGCAGAGCCGTCCGCGGCGGCGCGCCGCCCCGGGCGACCAGGGGGTTAATGCGCCGTGTCCGTACTCGACCACATCGGCTTTGAGGTCTTCGACCTCGAGCGCTCGGTCCGCTTCTACGACGCCGTCTTTGAGGCCATCGGCGGCCGCCGGCTCTACGCCGACCCCGAGGCCGTCGCCTGGGGCCTCGAGGTCCCGCAGCTGTGGCTCACCACACGCGGCCAGCCGGCCCCCA
>JAXIPH010000092.1:0-4120 GCA_045403035.1 Thermoleophilia bacterium
GTCCGGGCGTTCACGGTGGGGACGGGCGGCGGGCGGATCGGCGCGGACGAGTTCACCCGTGCCACGCCGGAGGCGGCCGTGTCCCTCACAGACTTCGGCCACCTGCGCATCGACGTGCGCCGTCGGTCGGTGAGCTACGCCTTCGTGGACGCGACCGGGCGCGTACGCGACCGCTCGGGATCGCCGTGATCCTCCGGGGGATCCTCTTCGCGATCGGCCTGGTGGCGCTGGCCGGCTCGATCGCGCTCGATCGCCCGGAGCTGTTCGCCATCACGCTCCCCTGCGCCCTCGTGGCCATCGTCGCCGGCGCCGGCGCCGTGGCCGCCGACGCGGTGCCGCTGCGGCGGGCCGCGCTCGCCTGCTCGATCGGCACGGTCCTCCTCGCCCTCGCGCTGCTCGGGCGCGTGGAGGCGCAGGCCTCGCTGGCCGCGGGAATCGCGGCGCTGCAGGTGGTCGCGTGGCTGACCCGGCCGGCGGACCGCCGGCGCGCGGCCCCTACTCCGTGGGCTCGGTGGAGAAGCTCGGGTAGCGGTCGGTGAGCAGCGACACGTAGCCGTTGGTCTGTGCGTTGAAGCGCACGATCCAGGCCGTCAGGTTCCGCAGCCCCAGGGGCATCGCGCCGGTGAACAGGCACGCGAACCAGGAGATGATCCCCACCACGTACATGAGGTAGCCGAGCACGCCGGCCACGATCGACGCGGGGATCGCGAGGATGATCCGGAAGCCCGTGATCCAGCGGTTCTGTGGCGCCGGCGGGTCGACCTCGAGGTCGGCCGCGTAGGGCTGGTCACCGAGGAAGCCGGGGTACGGGTCGGCCAGGAACAGCAGGTAGCCGTAGACCTGGACCGAGTAGCGGATGTACTGCGCGATGAAGTCGTGGAGTCCGAGTGGCGTCTGGCCCGCGAAGAGCGTGGCGAACCAGCTCGCGATGACCGCGAAGAAGACGACGATGCCCCACAGCGACAGCCAGATGAGGTGCGGGATCACCAGGATGAGCCGGAAGAACACCGTCAGGCGGGTGCGCTTCAGGTCGTCGGAGAGCACGAGTCGGATGGGATGCCGCACGCCGGGCATGCTACCGGGACGCGAACGCGGCACAAGCGTTCCGCCGCGTGATGCGGAATTTTGGAGGGAGAGGGCGTCGAGCCACCGGCACCCTCTCCCCAGCGGGCGGTCGTACCCACGCCGCCGCGATGGAGTCCTGCCCGGGGCCGCTCCGCCTGAAACACCGGCGCGCGCCGGAACCGGCTCCAGTGGCCCCGGCCGCGGGCCCGGTTACCATCCCCGCCCCCGCAGGGCTCGGGCATCCCCAAGCGAAGGACCACGCATCCCCCGCGCACGCCGTCTCGCCCTCGCCGCGGCCGTTCTCGCCGCCACCGCGGGCCTGGTCGCCTCATCCGCCGCGTCGGCGGCCCTGCCCTTCGTGGCCGTCGATCCCGGTCACGGGGGCGGAGACGGCGGCGCCGTGGGGGAGCTGCCCCCGGGCGCCGTCACCGGGCTGCCGCCGCGGGCCGATGCCCAGGGCCGGCCCGTGATCCTGGAGAAGGACGTCAACCTGGACATCGGGCTCAGGCTCGACGCCTACCTGCGGGGCCGCGGCGCGCGCACGATCCTCACGCGGACGATGGACCTCGCCGGCGGCGATCGTCCCTACACCACCGAGGGCGCCGACCTGCGCGCCCGTGTGGACATCGCCAACGAGGCCGGTGCCGAGCTGTTCGTGTCGGTGCACAACAACGCCCTGAGCCGCACGGCCAGCGGCAGCGAAACCTACCACTTCTACTACTCGAGCGCGTCGGCGCGGCTGCTGGCGCAGGACGTGCAGACCGAGCTCGTGGCCGCCCTCGGCCTGCCCGACCGCGGCGTGAAGAGCGCGGGCTTCTACGTGCTGCGCCACACCGTGATGCCGGCCGTGCTGGTCGAGGGGGCGTTCCTCACCAACCCCTCCGAGGCCCTGCTCCTGGCCGACCCGAGCGTGCGTCAGCGCATCGCCGAGGCCGTGGGCCGGGGGGTGGAGCGCTTCGCCGCGCGGGCGCTGGCGGCTCCGCCGCGGCTCGCGCCCACCATCGGGCCGTGGCGCGTCCGGCCCGCACGAGTGCCGGCGGGCTACCGGCTCGTGCGCACCGGCCGCGGCAACCCGGTCGGGCGGGGCGGCTGGCTGGCCGTCATCGCCGGCTTCCGCCAGCCCCCCGCGACGCTGCCGGCCACGATCGGCCCCTGGCGAACGCGGCCGGCGTCAGTGCCGCCGGGCTACCGGCTGGTGCGCACCGGCCCGCGGAACCCCACCGGCCACGGCGGGTGGCTGGCCGTGTCCACGACGGCGACGCCCGTCGCCGCCGAGCGTCCCGGCCGGTAGGCTCCCGAGCCCCTTCGAGGCGGCTCGGCTTCTGGACGGTGGCCCGCGCCCACGCCCGCTCGGGCGACCGCATCGCGATCGCCGCGTACCCCGGGTCCGGCACCGCCTTCGACCGGGCGATCCTGCGCTTCAGCGAGGCCTACGCCGAGCAGAACGAGCGCGACCACGCAGCGTTGGTCGGGGCCGTGAAGTCGGGTCGGGTCGCCGCGCAGACCAGCGTCTAGGCGAACGCCACCACGGCCGCCATGAAGCCGTCGATCCTCTCGGAGGCCATGACCACGGCGGCGCCGGCGTGCAGGGGGTTGCGCCGCAGGGCGCCCTTCACGGATCGCACCCGCGCCAGGGCGGGCTCGGGCAGCCGGCGCACCGCGCCGCGCGCCGCGCGCTTCCAGCGGGCCCGGGCGGTGACGGCGCTGGCCGCGGGATAGGAGGCGCCGCGCGCGAGTACCGTGGCCCACGCCACCGGGTCGTCGCCGTCGGCCAGGCGCAGCTTGTAGGGCTGGGTGCCCTCGCCGAAGTCGAGACGGGTGTCGCCCCGCTCGAAGCAGTCCTCGACGGCGGCGAAGAGCCCGGCCATGGACACGCGCTCCTCGGCCCACGCCGGGTCCCATCCGGTGTTCCAGGACGCGACCTCGCCACCCGCCGCGAACAGGATCTCGACGGAGACGATCTCACCGCCGACCTCCACCGTGTAGACGCGCATGCCGCCCGAGCCGATCATCCGCTCGCCCGCCTCGCGGAGCATGGCGCAGGCCTCGGGCGTCCAGAGGCTCGAGCGCGACCCCCAGTGCCGGCCGTGGAGCCGCCGGAAGGCGTCGACCGCGCGGTCGAGGCCGTCGACGCCCTCGACCGGCGCGATCCGGGCGCCGAGCTGCTCGAGACCGCGACGTGTGCGGCGCAGCTCCTTGCGGAAGTTCCGGCTCTTGCCCGCGAGCCACGCGTCGAACCCGCCCTCACCGATCGAGAGGACGGGGGCGGACACCTCCAGCGGCTGGTGCAGGCGCGCACCCAGGGCGGCGGGCCACCGCCGGGCCAGGAGCGGCGTGACCGGGTCGGCGGCGTCGATCCGGTCGAGGTCGACCACCGCTGGGCGCGGGTGGGACTCGGCCAGCGCCGAGCCCACGGCGGCCGCCACGCGCTCCGCGTCCTCGGGCAGGCAGAGGATGCCCAGGCGCTGCGGCATCGACGGGGTGCCGAAGAGGCGGGCGCGGTGGATTCCGAACGCGGCGCGGGAGATCAGGAAGGGCGCCAGGCCGATGAGGCGCTCGCCCTCGCGCACGACCACGACCCGCGTCAGCGCATCGCGGGGGGCCACATGGCGCCACCATGCGATGAGGAGGTGGGCGCGTGAGCCGGGACGCCGGCACGCCACGGCGAGCCGGTCCCAGTCATCCCGGATGAGCTCGAGGCCGGTCTCGTCCTCGACCAGCTCAGTGGTGACCGGGGTGACGGCAAGCGCCGGCGGCGCCTGTGCGGTGGATGACACGCCCCCCTCCAAGTGATCGATGCTCCGGGAAAGGGCCGACCGCTCACGGCGGCGACCCGGGCGAATGTAAACGGACGCGCATGAGGGAGCCCCCGCCCAGAGGTCTAGGGTCGTGCGTGCGGTGGTCGGGTTCTCTCCTCTCATCGGCCGCGAGGCTCTCCAAGGTGAATGAACCAGTCCCCGCCCGGGGCCTCGCGGTAGGCCACCACCAGCCGCCCCGGCTCGAGCACCAGCTCGTAGTTGTGGCGGTCGACCGGCCGGCCGGTCCACCACAGATC
>JAXIPH010000177.1:0-7671 GCA_045403035.1 Thermoleophilia bacterium
CTCCGACGGGCCCTCCGACCGCACGAACTCGACGTTGGTGCGCTGCGGGAACCGGTCGGCCACCTCGATGACGGGGCCCAGCCGCTCCACGACCTCGGCGGGGCTCGCGTGCTCCACCACGGCGTGCGGGTTGCCCATCGACACCTCGGCCAGCTCGAGGAGCTCGCCGTTCACCTGCAGGCCGTGGAGCCGCTCGCCGGCCGGAAAGCGCGCGCGGCCCATCTGAACCTCCACCCGGTCGCCGTCCAGCGTCCGGACGGTGACCGGGCCGCCGCCGGTCAGGATCCGTCCGTCCGCGGGCAGCCGGCCGTCGGCCTCGAGGTGGCGCGCCACCATGCGGATGCCGTTGCCGCAGTTCTCGGCCTGGCTGCCGTCCGGGTTCCAGACGGTCATCCGAGGGACGCCGTCCTCGAAGGACACCTCGAGGATCCCGTCACCGCCCACGCCGAAGTGCGGGTCGCAGATGCGCCGGGCGCGCGCCGCGGTCAGGGCCAGCGGCCACGCCTCGCGATCCACGATCAGGTAGTCGTTTCCGAGGCCGTGCCACTTGGCGAATCTCATCCCTCGGAGACTACCGAATCGCCCCTCGCCTCCCGCCACAGCGCCAGCAGGCGCGGGAGGGCCTCCTCGGCCGGCGCCTCGCCCAGGTCGAGGGTCACCGCGCCGGGGGTCTTGCGCAGCCAGGTGAGCTGCTTGCGGGCCAGCCGCCGGGTTCGGGCGGCCAGGCGCTCGGGAAGCGATGACGCGTCGAGCTCCCCGGCGCGCACGGCGCGCACCTCGCGCACGCCGATCACCTGCGCCGCCTCCCGCGAGAGGCCGGGGGTCTCGAGGGCGGCCTCGATCTCGGCGACCAGGCCGGCGTCGAGCTCGCGCCGCACCCGCCGGGCGATGCGCCGGTCGAGCTCCTCGCGGGGCCTCGTGACGGCCACCAGCAGCGTCGGCCGCCGCGTCTGCGCCGACCACAGCTCCCCGGCCCCGGCCCGGGCGGAGCCCCCGGCGGCCACCTGCAGCGCACGCGCCAGCCGGCGCGGGTTGGCGGCGTCGACGCGCTCGGCCGCCGCGGGATCGCGCGCGGCCAGCGCCCGGAGGGCCCCGGCGGGATCGTGCTCCACCAGGCGCTCCGACCACTCGCGAAGCTCGGGCTCGGGCTCGTCGGGGAACGTCAGGTCGGCGAGTGCGGCGCGCAGGTAGAGCCCGGTGCCGCCCGCCACCACGGGCACGCGTCCCGCCGCGAGGGCGGAGTCGATGGCCGCGTGCGCCATCCGGGCGAAGCCCGCCGCCGTGGAGCCCTCGGTGAGCGCGAGGTCGCCCACCCCGTGGTGCGGCACCTGGGCGAGCTGGGCCCCGCGCGGGCTGTCGGCGGCGATCTCCAGCCCGCGGTAGCGCTGGAAGGGGTCGGCGACCACGACCTCGCCTCCCAGCTCTCGCGCGGCCGCGTGGGCCAACGCGCTCTTCCCCGCGGCGGTCGGCCCGAAGAGGGCGAGGACCTCAGGCGGAGGCGAGGGCCGGCGCCTCCGCGCGCACGTCCACCTGGTGGCCCGAGAGGGTCGTCGAGGTGGAGCCGTCGACCGTCACCAGGGCCAGCGACCCCGCTGCGGCCGATCCGGTGAAGTTCACCGCGATGTTGTGGCTCAGGCGGCCGCGCAGGCGCGAGGGGTCCGTGCGCGAGGGCCCCTCCACCAGCACCTCGGCCGTGCGCCCCACGAACCGGCTCGCGCGGCCCGCCGCCGTGGACTGCACGACCTCGACCAGGCGGGCGATGCGCTCGCGCTTGGCCTCGGCCGGGACATCGTCCTCCAGGCGCTCACCCGCCTCGGTGCCCGGACGGGGCGAGTAGAGGAAGGTGTAGGCCCCGTCGTACCCGCACTCCTCCACCAGCGAGAGCGTGTGGGCGAAGTCCTCCTCGGTCTCGCCGGGGAAGCCGACGATCAGGTCGGTGGTGAGCGACAGGTCGGGGATCGCCTCGCGCAGGCGGGCGACCAGCTCCAGGTAGCGCTCGCGCGAGTAGGTGCGGCGCATGGCCTTCAGCACGCGCGTGCTCCCCGACTGGGCCGGCAGGTGCAGGTGGTCGCACACCTCGGGGCAATCGGCCATCGCGGCGATCACGTCGGCCCGCATGTCCTTGGGGTGCGGGCTGGTGTACCGGACGCGCCAGATGCCCGCCACCCCGGCCACGGCCCGGAGCAGCTCGGCGAAGGTCACCCGCTCCTCGCGCGGCAGGTCGCGCCCGTAGGAGTTCACGTTCTGGCCGAGCAGCGTCACCTCCCGCACCCCGTCGGTGGCCAGCCGCTCGACCTCGTCCACCACCTCGGCGAGGGGCCTGCTGCGCTCCCTCCCCCGGACGCTCGGGACGATGCAGTAGGCGCACACGCAGTTGCAGCCGACCGAGATCTGCACCCACGCCTGGTGGGGCCGCGAGCGCACCGCCGGCAGGCTGCCGCTGAAGACGCCGTCGAAGCTGAACGCGCCCACCGCGTCCAGGCGCTCGCGCGCCAGCAGCTCGCCGAGACGGCCGACCTCACCGGGCCCGAAGGCGATGTCGACGAACGGGAACTCCCGGAAGACCGCCTCCTTCTGGCTCTGGGCCCAGCAGCCGCCCACCGCCACCACCGCGTCCGGCCGCTCGCGCTTCACGCGCTTGGCGTCCCCCAGGTTGCCGAGGAACCGTGCGTCGGCGCTGCCGCGGATCGTGCAGGTGTTGAACAGGATCACGTCGGCGTCGTCGCGCGTCTCCGCGGACGTGTAGCCGAGCCCCTCGAGCACCCCCTTCATCCGCTCGGAGTCGTGCTCGTTCATCTGGCAGCCGAAGCTGGTCAGGTGGTAGCGCATGGCGAAAGCCTAGTGCGCACTCGGCCTGAGCGGTGCATGTCACTCCCGAGCGACGGCCTCGGTGCCGCCGCCGAGGAGCGCCTGCTCGGCCGCGAGCCTCACCGCGGCGGCCCGGCTACTCGCTCCGAGCTTCCGGTAGATGTTGGCGACGTGACGGATGGCGGTGTGCTCGCTGATCCCGAGCCGCTCGGCGATCGCCTTGTTGGTGAGCCCCTCGGCGAGAAGTTGCAGCACCTCGAGCTCGCGCCGCGACAGAGGGCCGGCTCCCGCGCCTGACGGCGTGGGTGCCCGCTCGCCGAGGCGGCGCAGCATCCCCTCCACCCGGCGGCACCAGCCGTCCGAGCCCATCTCCGAGAAGCCGGCGTGGGCGGCTCGCGCGAGGACGATCGCGCCCTCTCGGGTCTCGGACCGGCCCGACAGCAGCATCGCCGCCGCCACCTGGATGAGGGCCGCCTCCAGCCGGTGCCCGTCGGCGTGAAGACCGGCCGTCACACTCTCGAGCGGGCCGCTCGCGTCGTCGCCTGCGGCGATCGCCAGGAGCGACCGGGTGCACGCGATCCAGGGCGTGTGGCGGCATTCGTCAGCGAGGCGCGCGAACAGCTCCAGGTCGTCGGCGGTGCGCGCGGTGGCGATCACGGGTGCGAGGGCAACGAGGTGCATCGGGTCGACCAGGTAGTCGGGCTCTCGCATCCGGGCGAGCATCGGGGCCGCGAACTCGTAGGCGTCGTGGGCGTCGCCGGCCAGGTTCCGCAGGCGCGCGCCGAACGTCCAGCCGTCCTCCTGCGCGGGGATGAAGTTGATCACCCACGGTACGGCCAGCCAGTCGTCGACCAGCAGGCGGGCGGCGTCGAGGTCGCCGCGGGCGAGCAGGCTCCAGGCGCGGGCGATGATGAGCGAGTACGAGATGGGACCGGTCAGCTCGTCCTCCGCCAGCGCCTCCGCCGCCTCGGCCCGCCGGGCGGCCGTCGCCCAGTCGCCGGCGTGGGCGAGGATCACAGCCTCGCCGGCGGTGTAGGTCGCCTCGAGCGACCGCAGTCCGTGGCGGCCCACGAGCTCGGCGGCGGTGCGCAGCGCCTGAACGGCCTCGGGCGGCGGGGTCAGCCCGGGCGCAAGGATCCCGAGGACGTAGTGGGCGCGCGCGGCGCCCAGGTCGTCGTGGTGCTCGAGGGCCAGCGCGCTCGCGTCCCGCAGCCGCGACCGTGCCGCATCGAGGTCCTCGTCGAAGAGGGCGAGGCTGCCGAGGGTGGTGAGCAGGCTGACCCGCTGGGAGGCCTCCTCGGCGGTATGCGCCTCGGGGACGAGCGCGAGGGCCTCCTCGGCCACTCGCGCCGGATCGGACCCGGGCGTCAATGCGAGGGCCGCGGCGTAGTCCACCAGGGCCGCGCGCAGTCTCTCGACATCTCCATCGCGGCGCAGCTCGGGGATGGCCTCCTCCCAGAGCGCGAGGGCTCGCGGCCTGTCACCCGTCCGGAAGCACGCCTCGGCGAGCGCCGCCCGGCACCAGGCCGAGGCCCGCGGCGGCGCGAGCGACCGGTAGTCGGCGTACGCCTCCTCCAGCAGCTCGACGGCACGCAGGTCGCCCCACTCCAACCGGCTGCGAAGCCGTCCGCACGCGAGCAGCAGCTCGGCGCGCACGGCGCGGCCGTCCTCCTCCTCCCAGAGCGAGAGGGCGCGCTCCAGGTGGACGATCGCCTCCTCCACCGCGCCGAGCTCCTGTGCCCGCTCCACGGCAGCACGCGAGTAGGCGATCGTGCGCGGGCGGTCGCCGGCGGCGAGCGCGTGCCGTGCCATCTCGGAGGCCGAGATGGCGAGACCCTCGTCGCCGAGGGCCTCCGCCGCAGCGAGCACACGTCCATGACGCTCGCGACGCAGCGCGAGGAGCCCCTCGCCCGTGAGCGCCTCGAACACCAGCACATGGCGGAAGGCGAAGGCCTGGCCGGTGCGATCGCCGGGGCTCTCGACCACCAGGCCCGCGTCCACGAGCGCGGCGACGCCGGCGAGGGCATCCCGGACCGGCAGATCCGCGGCCTCCGCCAGGAGCCGGACGTCGAAACGCTCGCCGATCGTGGCGGCCCATCCGAGGACGTCGCGGTGCGCCGGAGTCAGGCGGGTCGCCCGCGCGCGGATCGACTCGGTGAGCGTCCAGGGGACGTGCACCGACGTGGTCCCGAGGCGCCGGCCGCTGGCCAGGTCCAGCCATCCTGAGTCGACCGCCGCGCGGGTCAGCTCCTCGAGCGCGAAGGGGTTGCCGGCCGACAGGCGCAGCAGCTCGGCCTCGACGTCCGGGGCCGGCGCCCGCCCGATCAGCTCGCGCAACATCGCCGCGGCGGCCCTCGGCTCCAGAGGCCCGAGCGGCAGCTCCTCGCCGATCCGGGACCTGCGCAGCTCCGTACGCAGATCCTCGAGGGCCGAGCTGCCGCGGTCGTCGTCGGGCCGGAAGGTCAGCAGCAGCGACACCGGCGCGCCGCGGAGCGTCCGTGCGAGGAACCCCACGAGGCTCAGGCTGGTGGCATCGGCCCAGTGCAGGTCCTCGAGAACGGCCATGACGCCGGTGCGACCCGCCAGGGCCCGCAGGTATCGGCCGGCGGCCTCGAAGGTCGCGCCGAGGTTCCCGGCCTCCGGGGCGTCGGCTCCGAGCTCGGGAAGGATCTGGGCCGGGAATCCGGCGGCGAGGGCGTCGGCGCGCCGGGGCACGATCTCGGATCGCTGCGCCCCCCGGACAAGATCGCAGAAGAGGCCGAGGGGCTCGCTCAGCCCCAGGGTGGTGTGCCCCTCCAGCACCACGAGACCGGCCTCGCCGGCCCACCGTGACGCCCACTCGGCGAGGCGGGTCTTGCCGATCCCGGCCGCCCCGACCAGAGCGAGGGCGCGGGGGTCGGCGGCGGACCCCAGGAACGCCTCCAGGCGCTCCAGAGCCGGGCCACGGCCGTGGACCGTCTTGGCGAGAAACGGGCCGCCGTGGGTCGATGGGTGCACGGCCCGAGTATCCCGGCTCGATCGACAGCGAGGAAGGCCGCCGCCCGGCGCGCCGCTCCGGATGACGAGGAACCCCGCCTCAGGCGCACCCGCCGTCGGCTGCGCGCGCCTCCGAGACGGCTCCCCGCGGCGCACTCACCGCCCCGCGCGGTGCACACGGGCGTTCCAAAAGCATTTCGCCCGCAGGGCCGAAAATGGGGCCTCACATCTCGCTCCCTGAGGGTTCCCCGAGCAGCCCTGTGGGATTAGCCTCGGCTCATGCGGTACGGGCCGATGACGCGTTCGGTGATCGCCGTGGCGGTCGTGTCGCTGGGCGTCGCCGCACTGCCCGCGACGGCCCAGGCGAGCCTCCTCTCCGATCTCCTGCAGCCCGTCGTCGATCTCCTCGGCGGTGGTGGTGGTGGGTCCGACAACAGCGGCCCCGGGAGCGCGCAGGATCGGCTGCCCGATCCGCCCCCGCCCACCGCCCCTCCCCCGACCAGCCCCGCCCCGAGTCCCACTCCGACCAGCCCCGCCCCGAGCCCCGCCGCCACGCCCACCGCTCCGCCGTCGGCGCCTGCGTCCCCGGGGGCGGGGCCCCCGGCGCCCACCGGGGCGCCCGCGCCCTCCGCGGCTCCGGCGCCGGCGGGCGGGGCGCGACGCCGGCGTCCCGTGTCACCGGTGCCCCAGCGGTTCCTGCTGCGGCGCCATCTGCTGACCCCCTCGCCAGGCAAGGTCCTCGGCGGCCTGCGGCCGACGCTCCGGTGGCGCGGCGGCCCGGCCCGCGTCGACCTCTACAACGTCCAGATCTTCACCGTGACGGGCCGCAAGGTCGTGTCGGAGTTCCCCCGGAGCCGGTCGCTCCCGGTGCCGGCGAAGCGCCTGGCACCCGGCCGCCGCTACGTCTGGCGGGTATGGCCGTACACCCGCGGGCACGGCTACACGAAGAGGCCGATGGCCATCAGCTGGTTCGCCACCGCGTCACGGACGGTGCTGTCCAACCGGGCGCGCTGACGCCCCCGGTCAGCTCTGGATGGGGATGATCTCGCAGCGGGGTCCCGGCGCCCGCGCGAGGCGCAGATCCCCCGTGGCCAGCGGGCACTCGAGCGCCTCCGCCAGCGCGACGTAGGTCGCGTCGTACGCGGAGAGGCTGTCCCTGAGTTCCCACACGCGTGGCAGGAGCATCACGGACGGGTAGCGAGCGACGCCGAGGTATCGCCACCGGCGGAGCCTCGACGCCGCGTCGTCGCCGCTCACCCGTCCCCGCCTCACCTGCGCCCGAAGCGCGTGAACGATCTCGGAGTCCGCCAGGTGAGGGATCTGGATCTCCTCCTCCACCAAGAAGCGGCGCGCCTCGCCGTCCGCCTCGAGACCACGGACGATCACCGACGCATCGGTGACCACGATCATCGCTCGTTCCGGCCGCTCTCCAGGTCGGCGACGATCTCCTCGATGCTGACGTCGAGATCCGGCAGCCCCGCGAGCAACGCGTAGTTGTCGGCGCGGCTGGCCACGTCGGTCAGCTCGCGTACCGCGAGCGCGTTCAGGGAGACGCCGCGACGGGCCGCCATCCGCTCGAGGCGCTCGGCGACGTCGTCGGGGACGTTGCGGATGTAGAGAGTCCTCATGGCGGCTATGCTAGCACGCTGCTAGCATGGCTACTCCTCGGCGGCTCCGTTCGTCTTGGTGGTTCCGTTCGTCTTGGCGGCTCCGCTCGCGCCCACGGGCTCGAGTTCCCGGATCTCACCGGTCTCGGGGTCGAACGACGGCAGCGTGGTGAGCCCCGCGTCCTCGCGGATCCGGGCCTCGATCTGGTCCGCGACGTCGGTGTGCTCGGCCAGGAAGGCCCGGGCGGCGCTGCGCCCCTGGCCCAGCCGCTCGTCGCCG
>JAXIPH010000028.1:0-6165 GCA_045403035.1 Thermoleophilia bacterium
GCCGCGCGCCTTCGGCCGGGACCGGCGTATGCCGATCACCACGCGGTATGCCTAGCCTCCGTCACGCCG
Organism: Thermoleophilia bacterium; assembly: GCA_045403035.1. GTDB lineage: Bacteria > Actinomycetota > Thermoleophilia > Miltoncostaeales > Miltoncostaeaceae > CAVXDY01. The sequence continues at coordinate 70 of JAXIPH010000028.1, forward strand.
TCCCGCTCGCGACGCTGGTCCTCGCCGCCGTCGCGACGGCGGCCGCGGCCGCCCCCTCGGCGAAGTTCCCGGCGACGACTCCGGCGGCGCCCGGGGTGGCCGAGATCCACGAGGTCGGCGATTTCGCGCGCGTGGCCCCGGGGCCCCGCCGCATCCTCGTCACCTTCGCCGACACACCCCGGCGCGCCGAGGCCGAGCGCCGCTTGGCCGGGCTCGGGTCGGTCGTGCCCGCGCTGCCCGAGGCGGGCATCTGGACCCTGACGCCTTCCGATCCCGCCACCGCGCGCGAGCGGGCGCTGCGCCGGAAGGGCGTGATGGCGGCGGAATGGTCGCTCGCCCGCGAGACGACCGAGCTCCCCCGGCCCCCGCCGCCGGTGCAGCCGGGCCCGCCGCCGGCCTTCTCGGACCCCCTCCTCACCTCGATGCGCCAGTGGAGCCTCACCCAGGGCGGCACGTCCTGGGGCACCGACCTCACGGTGACCGGCCCCCGCCCGCGCATCGCGATCCTCGACACCGGCGTCGACCCAAGCCACGAGGAGTGGTCCGGCCCGAGCACGCCGCTGGTCGCCCCGCGCAGCACCTGGGACCGCGACAACGACGCCACCGACTGGGGGCTCACCGGCCACGGCACCCACGTGGCCGGCATCGCCGCCGCCCCCGCCAACGGGGTGGGCGTCGTGGGGGTCGCTCCCGCCGCTGCGGGCGCCGCCGAGGTCATCCCGGTGCAGATCGCCGACCGGGAGGGGCGCAGCAGCGACGACACCATGATCCGGGGGATCCGCCACGCGGTCCTCAATGGCGCCAAGGTCATCAACATCTCGGCCGGCGGCGACGGCTACTCCCGAGCCTTCCAGGACACCGTGCTCTGGGCCACCCAGCGGGGGGCCCTGATCGTGGCATCGGTCGGCAACGAGGGCGACGGGGACAACGCGCTCAACTACCCTGCGGCCTACCCGCGGGTGCTGGGCGTGGGCGCCCAGTGCGACGGCGAGGCCTCGCCGGACTGCGCGCGCCCGTACGGCGTGGCCGGGTTCTCGAACCACAACCGCTCCGTGGACGTGATCGCCCCCGGCGTGGACATCCTCTCGAGCGTCCCCAAGGGGATCACGGACCGCCTGGTGCAGCCGGGCTACGCCCTGAAGGACGGAACCTCGATGTCGGCCCCGTACGTGACCGGCGTCGCCGCGCTGGTGATGGCCGCCAACCCGGACGGGCTGAGCTCGTGGCAGGTCCTGCGCCAGATCGAGAACACCGCCACGGACATCGGGCCGCGCGGCCGCGACCTCCAGACCGGCGCCGGCGTGATCAACCCCCGCGCCGCGGTGACGCTCCGGGCGCCCGCGAACGACCCCGACGAGGTCAACGACGACGTCAAGTGGGCGCGGCGCACCGACAAGCGCCTGGCCCAGAGGGGCGGCAGCTTCTCGGTGGAGGCGAGCGTGGACCGCAACGACGACCCCGACGATGTCTTCGCCGTCAACCTGCGCCGTGGCGAGCGACTCCAGGTCTCGGTGAAGTATCGGCGCGGGCAGCTCGGCCTCTACCTCTGGCGGCCGGGCACGACGACGGTGACGGCCGGCCAGGCCCGGCGCTTCGACCTGCTTCGGTACCGCCAGGGCGCCGCGTCGACCAAGGCGATCACCTACCGGGCGGCGCGCACCGGCCGCCACTACGTGGACGTCTACGCTCTGAACGGCGAGGGCCCCTACACCCTCACCATCACGCGGAGGCGCTGATCGTGGCGACCGGCCCCCACCTGCTCCTGCTCTACGAATACGTCCCGGACATCGTGGAGCGGCGTGCGCCGCACCGCGAGGCCCATCTGGCCCGCATCGCGGAGTGGGTCTCGTCCGGCCGCATGCTGATGGCCGGCGCCACCGGCGATCCCCCCACGGGAGCGCTCTTCGTCTTGGCCGGCGACGACCCCGGCGCGGGCGATCGCTTCGCCGAGGCCGACCCCTACGTGGAGGCGGGCCTGGTGACCGCGCGGCGCGTCCTCCCCTGGACGGTGGTCGCCTCGTCGTGAGGGACGGGCCCCCGAAGAGCATCGTGATCGTGGGGGCGAGCCTGGCGGGCGCCAAAGCCGCCGAGACGCTGAGGGCCGAGGGCTACGAGGGCCGGCTCGTGCTGGTGGGAGACGAGGCCGAGCGGCCCTACGAGCGCCCTCCGCTCTCGAAGGACTACCTGCGCGACGAGTCCGGCCGGGAGAAGGTCTTCGTGCACCCGGAGGGGTTCTACCGGGAGCAGGCGATCGAGCTGCGCACCGGCACAACGGTGAGCGCGATCGATCCGACCCTCCGCACCGCGACGCTCGCGGACGGCGAGCGGATCGAGTGGGACCGGCTCCTCCTGAGCGTCGGCGCCGAGCCGCGGCGGCCGCCGATTCCGGGCATCGAGCTGGACGGCGTCATGACCCTGAGGAGCCTTCCCGACAGCGACCGGCTGCGGCAGGCGATCGCCTCCGGTGGGCCGCTGCTGGTGATCGGCGCCGGGTGGATCGGGTGCGAGGTCGCGGCCTCGGCGCGCCAGATGGGGGCCGAGGTGACCCTGATCGAGCGCGAGTCCCTGCCGCTCCTGGGCGTCCTCGGCGCGGAGGTGGGCGCCCTCTACGCCGACGTCCATCGCGAGCACGGCGTCGAGCTGCTTCCGGAATCGGCGGTGGAGGCCTTCGAGGGCACCGGCCTCCTCGAGCGCGTCCGCCTGGCCGGAGGGCGCACGATCGACTGCGGCGCGGCCGTGGTGGGCGTGGGGGTCGCGCCGCGCACCGGGCTCGCCGCGGCCGCCGGGATCGCCGTCGGCGAGGGGGTCCTGGTCGACGCCCACCTGCGCGCCAGCGCTCCGGGCGTCTTCGCCGCGGGGGACGTCGCGAGCGCCGAGCATCCCTTCTACGACCGGCGGGTGCGGGTCGAGCACTGGGCGAACGCCCTCAACCAGGGCCCGTGCGCCGCCCGCAACATGCTGGGAAAGGGCGAGCCCTACGAGCGCATCCCCTACTTCTTCTCCGATCAGTACGAGGTCGGCATGGAGTACACCGGCCTCGTGGACGGGGATTCCCGGGTCGTGATGAGGGGCGACCCGAGCACGCGGGAGCTGATGGTGTTCTGGCTCGACGGGCAGTCGCGGGTGCTCGCCGGCATGAACATCAACGTCTGGGACGTGACGGAGACCGTCCAGGCGCTGATCCGCGCGGGCCGGCCCGTGGACGAGGCCCGCCTGACGGACCCCGGCGTCCCCCTCGAGGAGCTCCTGGCGAAACCGGCCTGAGGCTCGAGGCGCGAGCCCTCGGGGGTCGTCCACCCCGGCCGCGGGGTACGGTACCCCGGTGACCCGCACGGCGTTCGTGACCATCGACGGAGCCCCCTCGTACGACCTGGGGCCCGATCACCCCATGAACCCGCTGCGCCGCCGGCTCGCGGCCGACCTCATCCGCGCGTACGGGCTGCTCGAGCATCCGGACGTGGAGCTGGTCTCGGCGCGACCCGCCACCGACGCCGAGATCGGGCGCGTCCACGCTCCCGCCTACGTGGCGGCCGTGCGCCGCTACAGCGCCGCCCCCGCCCTGGCCGCCGCCTGGGAGGCCGGTCAGTGGGGCCTCGCGGCGGGAGGGGACACGCCGGCGTTCGCGGGCATGCACGAGGCCGCCGCGGCCGTGTGCGGCGCGTCGATGGAGGCCGCCCTCGCCGTCTGGGACGGGCGGGCCGGCCAGTCGTTCGTGTGCGGGGGAGGGCTCCATCACGCGATGACCAACCGGGCCGCCGGGTTCTGCGTCTACAACGACACGGCCGTCGCGATCCAGGCGCTCCTCGACGCGGGGGCCGAGCGGGTCGCCTACATCGACATCGACGTGCACCACGGCGACGGGACGCAGTGGATCTTCTACGAGGAGCCCCGTGTCCTGACGTGCTCGGTGCACGAGACCGGCCGCTACCTGTTCCCCGGCACGGGGGGCATCGCCGAGCGGGGGATGGGCGCGGCCGTGGGGACGTCGGTCAACGTCCCGCTGCCGCCCAACGCGGGCGACCGGCCCTACCTGAGGGCGATCGAGGAGGTGATCGCACCGGCGGTGCACGACTTCGGCCCGGACGTGATCGTGACCCAGGACGGCGCCGACCCGCACCACGCCGACCCGCTGGCGCACCTTCAGGTGACGATGCCGGCCTTCCCCCGCGCCTACCGCGCCCTGCACGAGATCGCCCGCGAGGCGGCGGGCGGGCGCTGGGTGGCCCTGGGCGGGGGCGGCTACACGTTCGAGGTCGTCCCGCGGGCGTGGACGCTGCTCTTCGCCGAGATGCTGGGCGCGGAGCTCGACGACGAGATCCCCGCGTCCTGGCAGGGCCCGTCCGAGGAGCTGGCCGGCATCCCGCTGCCGCGCCACATGTCGGACGATCCGGAGCCCGAGGTACCGCTGCAGGAGCGGACGCGGGCCGATCTGGAGGGCGACCGCGTCGTCGACGAGGCCCGCGCCTTCCTCCTCGCCTAGCGTGTGGTGACGGCCATCGAGATGGCCGGGGTGGGCGTCTGGCGCGCCCAGCCCGGCGGCGGACGGGCCGTGCTGCTGGACGGCGTCGACTGGGTCGTACAGCCGGGGGAGCGCTGGGCCATGGTGGGCCCCAACGGGGCCGGCAAGACCACGCTCCTCACGGTTGCGGGCGCGGAGGGCCACCCCAGCGAGGGCACGGCGCGAGTGCTGGGCCACGGGCTGGGGGCGGTGGACGTGCGCGGGCTGCGGGCCTCGATCGGCCACGTCGACGCCGCCATGGCGGCCCGCTTCCGGCCGGGCGCGAGCGCGATGGAGGTCGCGCTCACCGGGGCCACGGGCTCGATCGCGCTCCTGCCCGAGCGGCTGTCGCCAGCCGATCGCGAGAGGGCGGAGGAGCTGCTCGAGATGATGGGCTGCGCCCACCTGGCGGACCGGCGCCTCGCCCTGCTCTCGCGGGGCGAGCAGCAGCGGGTCCTGCTGGCGCGCGCGCTGGTCTCCCGGCCGCCCCTGCTGCTGCTCGACGAGCCCACCGCCGGGCTCGACCTGCCGGGACGCGAGGCGTTCCTCGACCGCCTGGACGCCCTCGCCGCAGGGGAGCCCGGCCTCGCGACCGTGCAGGTGAGCCACCACCTCGAGGAGCTCGCCGCCTCGACCACGCACGCCCTGCTGCTGGCGGCCGGCCGCGTGGTCGCCCAGGGGCCCGCCGCACAGGCGCTCAGCGAGCGGAACCTCTCGCGCTGCTTCGGCGCCCCCGTGCGGCTGGCGCGCGCCGGAGGCCGGCTGCTCGCGGTGATCGACCGCGGGGCCGCGGCGTGAGCCCGGCCGCGGCGCCGGTCCGCGTGGCCGTCTTCGGAAGCGCCCGCCTGCTCCCGGAGGACCCCGAGTACGCCGAGGCCCGGCGCGCCGGCGAGCTCATCGCCCGCAAGGGCTGGACCCTGTGCACGGGGGGCTACGACGGGGCGATGGCGGCGGCATCGGAGGGCGCGTCGGCCGCCGGGGGGCACGTCGTGGGGGTCACGGTGTCCGGCTGGTCCGCCCACCGCAGCGCCAACCGCTGGGTGGCCGAGGAGCGGGCGGCGGACTCCGCCGTCGCCCGCCTCACCGAGCTGGTCCACTCGGACGCCTGGGTGGCGATGGCGGGCGGCGTCGGGACCCTGGCCGAGGTCGCGCTGGCGTGGAACCTCCTCCAGACCGGCGAGCTCGGGCCCCGGCCGCTGGTGCTCCTGGGCCCCCGCTGGCGCGCGGTCCTGCCCGTCCTGCGGGAGCAGCTGGTGGTGGGCGACCACGACATGCGGCTGGTGACCCTGGCCGACGACCCGGAGTCGGCCGTCGCGGCGGTCGCCGCCGCCCTCGGGCGAGCCGGGTAGGGCTCGGGTCCCAGAACGCCGGCCGGGTCTACGCCACGCGTTTCGGCCCGCGCTCCTCCGGGACCGCGAGTGCCACCACCCGGTTGCGCCCGGCCGCCTTGGCCGCGTAGAGCCGCGCGTCGGCCGCCGCACGAAGGCCCGCGCCGTCGCCGTCGTCGTGTCGCTCGGCGTCCCACATCGCCACGCCCAGGCTCACGGTGACCGGGCCGAACCGGCCCGCGATCCCCTGGACGCCCCGCCGCACCCGTT
>JAXIPH010000068.1:0-7575 GCA_045403035.1 Thermoleophilia bacterium
CCGTGCAGCAAGAGCTCCCTGCCTGGAGAGGCGCGCCCCGGCCGAAGGCCGGAGCCTCGCCAGGCTTGGCTCCCGGCGTCGTCCATCGCCGCCTCCACCGCCGCCAGGGCGTCGGCCTGGTCGCCGGTCAGGGTGGGAGGCTCGTCGGGAGGCGGCGGGGGGCCGCCGACGGTCTCGAGGGCGCTGGGCACCACCGCCTCGGGCGCCAGGTCGATGATCCCGGCGTCCGCCATGCGCCGCAGGGTCGGCGGCGTGGTGCCCGCACGGCGGCAGAGCTCGGCGGCCGTCAGGCGCCCGCCCGCCGCCGCGAGCGACTCGGCCACCGCCCGCCAGCGGGCCCGCTCGGGCGGCTCCGCACCGGGCCGCGACCGGGCCACCAGCCGCTCGGCCGGCCCCCGCGGCGGCGTCCCGAGAGACCAGGAGCCGTCGGCCCGGCGGCGGAGCGCCCCGTCCGCTCCCGGAGGCAGCACCAGGCGCAGGCACGCGGCCCGCGGGGCGAGGTAGTAGCGCGCCATCCAGAGCGCGAGCTCCAGGAGATCGGGCGAGGCGGGCGGCGTGTCCACGACGGCCGCCAGGGGCACCAGCCGACCCTCGTGCGTCGCCGCGTCCCGGCCCACCACCACACCCAGCACTCGCCGGCGGCCGAGAGGGCACGCGACGAGCGCCCCGGTGCCGGCCGCAGCGTCCAGCTCGGCGGGGACCGCGTAGTCCAAGACCCGGTCGAGGGCGCGCGCCTCGACCAGGGGGATCACCTGAGCGGCGGCGGTCGCCACCGCGACGCGGTCAGGCGCTTGCGGCCAGGCGCCCGCCGGCCTCGCGGCCGACGTCGGTGTTCTCCCAGGTGAAGTCGGGGTCGGTGCGGCCGAAGTGACCGTACGCGGCGGTCTTCTGGTAGATCGGCCGCCTCAGGTCGAGCTGCTCCAGGATCGCCGCCGGCCGAAGGTCGAAGTGGCTCGCGATCCACTGGGCGATGAGCTCCGGGGGCCGCGTCTCGGTGCCGTAGGTCTCCACCATCAGGGAGACCGGGTGCGCGACGCCGATGGCGTAGGCGATCTGCACTTCGCAGCGCTTCGCGAGGCCGGCAGCGACCACGTTCTTCGCCACCCAGCGGGCCGCGTAGGCCCCCGAGCGGTCCACCTTCGAGGGGTCCTTCCCGCTGAAGGCGCCCCCGCCGTGGCGGGCCATGCCGCCGTAGGTGTCGACGATGATCTTGCGGCCCGTGAGCCCGCAGTCGCCGAGCGGGCCCCCCACCACGAACTTGCCGGTGGGGTTGATGTAGAAGGTGATGCCCGAGCGCCAGCGCTCGAAGTCCCCCAGGACGGGCCTCACCACCTGGCCGATGACCTCGTCCCGCAGCAGGTCGTCCGACACCTCGGGGGCGTGCTGCGTCGAGATGACGACCGCGACGACCTCCTTGGGCTGACCGTCCTCGTAGCGCACGGTGACCTGCGACTTGCCGTCGGGGCGCAGGTACTTCATCGTCTCCCGCCGCATCGCGGCGAGGCGCTCGCAGAGGCGGTGGGCGAGCATCACCGGCAGCGGCATCAGCTCGGGGGTCTCGTCCGTCGCGTAGCCGAACATGAGGCCCTGGTCGCCGGCGCCCTGCAGGTCGTAGGGGTCCGAGTCCTTGACGCTCCGGGCCTCGAGGGCCTTGTCGACGCCCTGGGCGATGTCGGGGCTCTGCTCGTCGATCGCCACCGAGATGCCGCAGGTGTCGGCGTCGAAGCCGTACTTGGCCCGCGTGTAGCCGATGCGGCGGATCGTGGAGCGCACCACGGACGGGATGTCGACGTAGGTGGAGGTGGAGATCTCGCCGGCCACCACGACCTGGCCCGTGGTGATCAGCGTCTCGCAGGCAACGCGACCGTAGGGGTCGTCGGCCAGGACCGCGTCGAGCACCCCGTCCGAGATCTGATCGGCGATCTTGTCGGGGTGCCCCTCGGTGACGGACTCCGAGGTGAAGAGGTGCTCTGCCATCGACTGCGCTCCAATGCGTCCGGCTCCGGGGGGCGGCACGATAGCAGGGGCTCCCGAGGGCTCCGGCGGGGTCCGCGGGAGCCCTGGGGCCTCGGCGCTACTTGATCGTGAGCAACACCTCGAACGTCGGGGTGTCGCCGTTCGTGGTCCATGCGGCGATGCTCTTCAGCGGCCGCAGGTTGGGCAGGGTCTCCGGCGAGGCGTCGTCGAAGGCGCCGAAGCGCTGCAGCGCGGCGATCCCCTGCTGGAGGTTGAGCCAGACGACGGAGGTGACCGTGTCGGGCATCCCGTCGGTGGCCGCCTGGAAGTCGGCCGAGCCGGCCAGCGGGGAGGTCGGGCTCTGCACCGCGGTCACCGCGGGCACGCTCGTGCCGATGACCGCCAGGTCACCGTCCACGCCGTAGACCGCGCCGGCCTGGGGCGAGAGCGGGAGCCGCCACCCCTGGACCCCGTTCGCCAGCGGAACCTGGCTCCACGGGGGGAGCGTCGTGTCCGGGCTGAAGGTCTTGAGCAGGCCGGGCAGCTTCTCCCGGACCGTGTCGAGCGTCGTCTTGGCGCGCGCGCCGTCCTCCACCTTCAGCGCCAGGGCCGCGCCCGGGTTGGGCTGGCCGTCGGTGACCACGAGGGCGTGCTCGCCCGAGGCGAGCGCCGCGAGGTCGTCCAGCGAGACGCCCAGGAGGGCCGGGAGCTGGCCGGAGAGGGCCTCGAGTTGCTGGCGCTCCTCCTCGCCCAGGCTGCCCTGGACCGTCTGGAGGACCTGGGTGAGCTGGCCGGCGATGTCGCTGAAGCCGACGTACGCGAGGGCGTCCGCGGGCGCGTTGGAGGTGAGGGTGGGCGAGAACTCGCCGCCCATGGGGAGGTCGTCCGCGCCGTCCACGACGCCCTTGATGCGCACGCCGTCGGGCTCGGCGGCGACCGACGCCGCCACGACCGCGTCCTGGTAGCCCTCGAGCTGACCGAGCTGGCCGAGCTGCGGGCTCTGGGCGATCGCCTGGCGCAGGAAGCCGCCGACGTCGAGGTAGCCCTGGGCGAAGACGTCGTCCGGGAGCTTGCCCAGCGCGTCGGTGAACTTGTCCGTGCCCGCCAGGGTCTCGTCGCCGCCGGCCTCGTGCGCGTCGAGCGCGGCGAAGAGGGCCGGCTCGGAGTCGGTGATCACGAGCGCGCCGTCGGTGACGGCGGTCAGGGTGCCGCCCTCGGTGGCCTTGTAGAAGGTCACGCCGTCGTGGTCCCCCGCCGGAGCGCTCTTCTTCGCGATCAGCGCGGTGACGGCCCCCTCCTTGCCGTCGGCGATGTCCACGACGCCGACGCCGGTGTCGCTGAGCGCGTCCTCCGCTGCGCCGGCCGCACCCGCCGGATCGGTGGTCGTGAGGCCGGAGACGTTCGGGACGTTCAGGGCGGCGATCGCCGCGCGCTCACCGAGCAGCGGCTTGACGTCGGTCTCGAAGTCCACATCCTCGCCCTGCAGCGAGTCGTCGATCATCTTCTGCAGCTCCGGATACCCCGGGAACAGCCCCGCGAGCTTCGCCACCTGCGACCACTGCGGGCCGTCGAGATCGGTGGTGACCTCGAAGTAGGCCGGGCTGGTCGACGGCACGAAACCCGCGACATCGCCGGGCGCGGACCCGGTGGACGACGAGTCGCCGCCGCACCCGGCGACGGCGATCGCGGAGACCACCACGGCCGTCACGGCGAGCGCGGTCAAACGTTTCGCGCCCCGGCCGCGGGTTTTCGATGTGACCATCCGGGAAGACCTCCGGGAGTGGGGTGGGCGGAAACCGACAGTACAACGGCCCTCCCGAACTCCACGGGCGCATCCGTAAAGGGACGGTTCAGGAGACAGGAGCCGTTCCCTCACTCCTCGGCCGGATTCCGCCGGGGCATGAGCGGCTGGCCTCAGCTTCGGGTGCGGACCTCGATGACGAGTGGGACCCCGTCCAGGTCGAAGTGCTGGCGCATCCTGTTCTCGAGCCAGAACCCGTAATCGCGTGTCATCAGCGACCGGTCGTTCACCTCGAGCCGGAAGCTGGGCGGCGCCTCGCCGGTCTGCACGAGGTAGCGCAGCGACAGCCGGCGATTGCCCTTCCGGGGGCCGGGGCGCTCGGCGGCCAGCTCCCGGAGGAGCTCGTTCAGGACGTGGGTCGACACGCGCGACCGGTAGCGCTCCTCCAGGCGCAGGGCCGCGGGCAGCAGGCGGTGGAGCCCCTCCCCCGTCACCGCCGAGCACACCTCGATCGGGGGCCGCTGCCGCGACTTGGCGCGCAGCCGGCCCCGTATGTGGTCCAGGTCCGGCTGCGCCTGGTCCCACTTGTTCATCACGAGGAGCGTGGCGCAGTGGGCGTGCGCGGCCCGGTCGACCGCCGAGAGGTCGGACTCCGTGAGCCCCTCGGTGGCGTCGGCCACGACAAGGGCCACGTCGCTCCGCTCGGCCGCCTGGATCGCGCGGATCTGGCTGTAGTGCTCGATGCCCTCGCGCATGCGGCCCTTCTTCCGCAGGCCGGCCGTGTCGATGAGCACGACGCGCCTCCCGTCCACCTCCACCAGCGTGTCGACGGGGTCCCGGGTGGTGCCCGGGAGGTCGTGCACCACCACCCGCTCCTCGCCGAGGATCGCGTTCAGGATCGAGCTCTTGCCCACGTTGGGCCGGCCGATGATGCAGATCGCCGGCGCGCGCCCCTCGACGGCCTCGGCCCGCGCCTCGGGCGCGTCCGGCAACCGCTCCACGAGCGCGTCCAGCAGATCCCCGATCCCGCGGCCGTGCTGGGCCGAGACCGCGTGGACGTCCCCCATCCCCATCCCGTGGAGATTCTGCGCCACGGCCTCGGGCTTCCAGTCGTCGCACTTGTTGGCCACCAGCATGAGGGGGCGCCCCGAGCGGCGCAGCCGCTCGGCCACCTCCATGTCGCCGGCCGTGGGCGCGGTCTGCACGTCGACCACGAACAGGACCAGGTCGGCGTCCTCGATCCCCCGCACGGCCTGCGCGGCGACCTGGCGGCCCACGTCGCTCGGGTCGGCCTCGTCGATGCCGCCCGTGTCGACCAGCTGGAAGGCACGGCCGTTCCACTCGGTGCCGGCCTGGCGCCGGTCCCGGGTGACCCCCGGCTGGGCGTCCACGACCGCCTCGCGCCGCCCGGCGAGGCGGTTGAAGAGGGTCGACTTGCCCACGTTCGGGTAGCCCACGATCGCGACCGTGGGCTGGTCGGCGTCGAGCGTGCTGCCCGTGGCCACGCGCCGCGGCCGGGAGCGGGCGCGGGCCTTGGCGTCGCGGGCGTCGGCGTCGATGTCAGCCATCGCCGCGCACCGGCGGGTCCTGGGCCGGCCCGCCCACCCGCGGCAGGAGCGCGGCCACGCCGGCCATCATCCGCTCGACCGCGGCCTGGGAGCGCAGGCTGCGCCCGCCCTGCTCGAGGTCGGAGAGGTCGATCGGGGGCCCGAACGCCACCCTCGCGGGCCCGATCCAGCGCTGGGTGCCCCAGATGGCCGCCGGCACGACGGTGACGCCGGGCTCGAGCCCGAGCGATCCCGCCCCGGGGAGCCCGGGGCGCAGCCGCCCGTCCGGATGGCGCGTGCCCTCGGGGAACATCAGCAGCAGGTCACCCCGGCGCAGGACCTCTCGGGCCAGGCGCATGGCACGCCGGTCGGCGCCGCCGCGGTCCACGGGAAAGGCCCCGAGCCGATAGACCATCCGGCCGAGGACGGGGATGCCGAAGAGCTCCTGCTTGGCCATGTAGTAGGTCCTCCGCGGCAGGCCGGAGACGCCGAGGGTGGGTGGATCCAGCTCGGAGACATGGTTGCTCACGACGAGCACCGAGCCCTCGGCGGGGATGTTCTCCCGCCCGGTGACGCGGAGGCGCAGGGCGCCGCGAACGAAGGGCACCAGGACCACGTGCCCGCCCACCCACCAGCGCCGGGTGATCGGGGGCGCGACGTCGAGATCGATCATGCGCTCGCCGCCCGCAGGGCCTCGACGAGGCGGACGACCTGCTCCACCACATCGTCGGCCCGCATCTGTGAGGAGTCGATGACCACCGCTCCCGGAGCGACGCGCAGGGGGCTGGTGTCCCGGGTGGTATCGAGGTGGTCGCGGCGGCGCACGTCCTCGAGCACCGTCGGCTCGTCGAGCTCCACCCCCCGGGCGGCCAGCTCGGCGCGGCGCCGGCGGGCGCGCTCCTCGAGGGAGGCGGTGAGGAACACCTTGAGGTCGGCCCCCGGGCACACCACGGTGCCCACGTCGCGGCCGTCGGACACCCACGCGCCGCTCGACAGCAGGGCCCTCTGGGCGGCCACCATCTGCTCGCGCACGCCCGGGTGGGCCGAGACCTCCGACACTCGGCCGCTCACCTCGGGCAGCCGGATCGCCTCGGTCACGTCCTCGCCGTCCACGCGCACCCGGTCGCCGTCCTGCGTGGGCTCGATGGCCATCGGCACGTCCCGCGCGAGGGCGGCCAGCGAGGGCCCGTCGGAGGGGTCCACGCCGCGCTGCAGCGCGAGCCAGGTGAGCCCGCGGTACATCGCGCCGGTGTCGAGGTAGGCGAGGCCCAGCCGGCGGGCCACCGCACGCGCCACGGTGCTCTTGCCCGCTCCGGCGGGCCCGTCGATGGCCACGATCACGCGGCCACGGCCCCCAGCTCGGCCAGGTCGCGTGCGAAGCCGGGGTACGAGACGCCGACGGCCTCGAAGCCGCCCACCCCCACCCCGTCCATGCTCGCGAGGCCCGCCACCGCGCCCAGCATGGCCAGCCGGTGGTCGCCCACGGCCTCCATGTCGCCGCCCGGCAGGCGGCCGGTGCCGTGCACCTCGAAACCATCCTCGCGCGCGGTGGCCCGGACGCCCATCGCGGTCAGGGCGGCGACGACCGAGGCGATGCGGTCGCTCTCCTTCACGCGCAGCTCGGCCGCCCCGCGCACGATCGTGGTCCCGCGCGCGAGGGCGCCCAGCAGGCCCACCAGCGGGAGCTCGTCGATCATCGACGGGACCTCCTCCGGCGCGACCTCCGTGCCGGACAGGGCATCGCAGCGGCTCACCACGAGCGTCCCGGCCGGCTCGCCCGCGACGGGCGGCTCCGGCTCCTCGCGCACGTCCACGCCCATCCGGCGCATCACGTCCAGCAGGCCCGTGCGCCTCGGGTTGAGGTTGACGCCCGGCAGGCGCACCTCGGGATCGCCCAGCAGGGCGCCCGCCACGAGGTGGGGGGCCGCCGACGAGAAATCGCCGGGCACCTGGATGTCGGGGAGGGCGATCGAGGCGACCGGGCCCCGCACGCCCACCGCTCCCCCCTCCCGCAGCACCACGAGGCCCGAGGCCTCGAGCAGTCGCTCGGTGTGGTCGCGGGAGGGCGCGGGCTCGTGCACCCAGGTCTCGCCCTCCGCGAAGAGCCCGGCCAGCAGGAGGCAGCTCTTGACCTGCGCGCTCGCGACCTCAAGGCGGTGCTCCGCTCCGCGCAGCGGCGCCCCGCCGCTCACCACGATGGGCGGCGTGCCGCCGGGCGCGGTGAACACGCCGGCGCCCATCGCGCGAAGGGGCCGGGCGATGCGGGTCATCGGACGGCCGCGCAGGGAGTCGTCCCCGTCCAGCACCACGTGCTGCGCCGCCTGGCCCACC
>JAXIPH010000079.1:0-4874 GCA_045403035.1 Thermoleophilia bacterium
CGGTGAACACGTCCTCGCGCCGTGACTGGGCGTCGATCCACGCCTCCTCGGCGATCTCCTGCTCGAGCTGCCCGCCCGCCCAGCCGGCGTAGCCGCCGAAGGCGCGGATGGAGCGCACCTCCCCGCCCAGGGTCTCGGCCGGATGCTGGGGATCGACAACGCCCACGTTGTCGAAGGCGATCGACGCCGCCCGCGACGGGTCGGCGAAGTCCGCCAGCACGATCACCGCCTCGGGTTGGACGGGGCCGCCCTCGTACACGCGCTCAGCCGGGGGCAGCGCCTCGGCCAGGCCCCGGGGCAGCGCCTCCCGGGCCACCAGCGGCGTGGGGCGGTTGAGCACCAGCCCCAAGGCCCCCTCGGGGGAGTGCTCCAGCATCAGGACGACCGTGCGGCGAAAGCTCGGGTCCGCCATCGCCGGCGCCGCCACGAGCAGTCGGCCGCGGCGGCTCTCGGGCCCCGGGTCGGTCACGAGAACATCTCCCGCAGCAGCTCGACGAAGTCGGCCAGCTCGTCGGGGTCGCGGGCGAGGGCGGCCGCGCGCAGGCCGTCGAAGGCATCCGCCGTGATCGGCCCGAGGCGCAGGCCCTCACGGGCGAAGTAGCGCGCCAGGTGCGTGGCCTGAACCGCCGCCTCCTCCCACCGCCCCCCGGCCGCGAGGCCCTCCACCAGCGCGACGCCCTGCCGCGCCACGTCGCCCACCGTGGGGGGGTCCGGCGACGAGGACGGGGCCGGGCCGCCTTCCGCCGCCAGGCGCGCGACCTCGCGGCTCCAGTCGGCGTCGCTCAGCCAGGCCACCGCCGCCGCCAGCCGGGCGGCGCGCTCGGCGACCGGGCCGGCGCTCACTCGTGACGCGTGCGGCGCCGCTCTCGCTGGTAGTTGAAGGCCGCGCCCCCGACGACCAGGATCAGGCCGGCGAGCAGGAGCAGCCAGAAGACCTCCATGTGGCCCTCCAGCTCCTCGCCCTGGTCCTTGATCGCGAAGCCCAGGCAGAACCAGGCGAGGGCGACGATCAGCAGCGTTCCGGCGGCCCGGAAGGGCCAGGTGGCCGGAAGGTCAGAGGGGCCCGTTTCGTGCGCCATCCCGCTCCTTTCGCTCCGTCGAAAAGCCGCGGGAAGGCTACCACTCCGCCCCGCCGTCGCCACGATGACGGATGGCCCGGGCGATGCGCCGCTCGCGGGCCAGCACCTGGAACTCGCCACCGGTGAAGCGATAGAGCCGGGCCGGGCGGCCGGGACCCTCCTCGCGCAGCCGGCCGACGGACTCGACCACCCCGGCGCCCAGCACGTCGCGCCGGAAGTTGCGGGTGTCGAGGCCGTGCCCCAGGACCGCCTCGTACACGGACTGCAGCTCGCCGAGGGTGAACGCCTCCGGCAGGAGTTGGAAGGCGATCGGGGCGTAGGCCGCCTTCGCGCGCAGGCGCTGGTGGCCGTAGGCCAGCACCTCGGCCGCGTCGGCGTCCAGGGCGGGCAGGTCCGCCAGCGGGAACCAGCGCACCTCGACAACGCCGGGGCCGGGGGCGAGCGGATGCCGCTCGGCCGCGATCAGGGCCAGGTAGGCCACGCCCACGCCCTCCCCCCCGGCGCGATCGAAGGTGTAGAGCTGCTCCAGGGCGACCCCGCTCACGCCGGTCTGCTCCCGCAGCGCCTCGAGCGCCGCCGCCTCGAGCGTGGCGCCGCCTGCCACGACGGTCGAGGGGAGCGCCCAGTGGCTGCCGGGCAGCCGCACCAGGAGCGCGCTCAGCCGGTGCTCGCGCGCGGTCAGCACCGCGAGGTCCACGGCGACGTCCTTCACCGGGCCTCCACGCCGGGGAGGCTCTCGGCCCAGCCGGCGAGGCCGTCGATGTTCGACTCCGCCCAGCCCAGCCGGCGCCAGCGCGCCAGGGCGCCCGGGTCGCGCACCGCCGGCTCGAGCGGCAGCAGACGGCCCATCTCCGCTGCGATGCGCTCGGTCCCGCCCCCCGCCGCCATCGCCGAGCGGGTCGCCTCTCCCGCGCGGGCCAGCTGCTCACGGGCGAGCGCGAGCGCCTCCTGGGGGTCGGGCACCGGGCCGAAGTGGGCCAGGCACAGGCGCGCCGGCGCGAGGGTGGCGAGGAGGGCCAGGCTCCGGCCGCCGGCGTCCAGGTCGACATCCGGCGGCGGCAGCGCCGGGTAGAGGCCGCCCCCCGGGAAGCACACGCCCAGGGCGTCGCCCGCCAGCACCGTCCCGGTGGCCTCGTCGAGCACGGACATGTGGTGCCGCGCGTGGCCGAGCGTCTCGCGCATCACCAGGTCCCGGCCGGGGCCGATCGGGACGCGGTGCCCGTTCTCAGCGGCCGTGATGCGGTCGGCCGAGGTGGCGTCGAGGCCCCCGTACAGCGACCAGTGCGCGCCATAGACCGCCGCCGAGCCCGCCACCAGCCGTCCGGGCTCGGACAGGTGGCGGGCACCGCGGCGATGCACCACCACCCGCGCCCGCGGGAAGGCCCGCGCCAGGATCCCGGTCGCGCCGCAGTGGTCCAGGTGAACGTGGGTCAGGACGATCCAGGCGAGGTCGTCCGCGGCGATTCCCGCGTCGGCGAGCGCGTCGCGCACCGTCTGGACCGAGGTGCGGGCGCCCGCGTCGATCAGCGCCGGCTGCTCCCCCGCGACGAGGTATACGGCCGTCACGCCCTCCATCGCGCCCAGGAGCGTGTCGACCATCGCGATCCCGGGAGCGATCTCGTACACCCGGTGATCGTCGCATAGCCTTCCGCCGCATGGACCAGCGCGAGCGCGCCTGGCGCGCGGCCGGTGAGGCGGCGGCGGCCCAGGTGGAGGACGGGATGCGGGTCGGGCTCGGCACCGGCCGCGCCGCCGCCGCCGGCATCCGCGCCCTGGGCGAGCGCGTCGCGGCCGGCCTGCGGTGCACGGGGGTCCCCACCTCGCGCGCCAGCGCGGCGCTCGCGCGGGAGCTGGGGATCCCGATCCAGCGCCTGCGCCATCCGCTCGACCTGGCCTTCGACGGCGCGGACGCCGTGGATCCCGGGGGGCTGCTGGTCAAAGGGGGCGGCGGCGCACTGGTGCGCGAGCGCCTGGTGGCCGACGCCGCCGCGCGCTTTCTGGTGCTGGTGGACCCGCCCAAGCTGGTCGGCTCCCTCGACGAGTGGGGCGTCCTCCCGGTCGCGGTGGTGCCCTTCGGGGCGTCGCGCGCGGCCCACGAGCTCGCCGACCTGGACGCCCGGCGGAGGCCCGGGCGCAGCGACGACGGCCTGGCCATCCTCGACCTCCAGGTGCCCGCGGGGTCCGACTGGAAGCGGGTGGCCGCGCGGGCCTCCGCGGCCCCCGGCGTCGTGGACCACGGCCTCTTCGAGGTCGACCTGTCACGGGTGCTGGTGGGACGGCCGGACGGCACCTGGGGGCCCGCGGGCGCGTAGCGCGGGCCGCGAGGCGGGTCGCCGCTACGATCTCCCGCGTGCCGCCCGCCTCCCTCGCCCTCGCCCGCGCCGCCGGGCGCCTGTCGCGGCGCCTGGGGCGCGGCGGCGGGACCAGCCTCCCCGGAAAGATCCTCCTGCGCATGCGGCCCGAGGCGCTGGCCGAGCTCGGCAGCGAGCTGCCGCGCGGCGTCGCCCTGATCTCGGCGACCAACGGCAAGACCACCACCGCCCGCCTGGTGGCGTCCTGCGCCCGCCAGGCGGGCTGGGAGCTGATCTCCAACCCCTCCGGCGCCAACCTGCTGTCCGGGGTCGCGACCGCCCTCCTCGCCCCGCGCTCCCACGCCCACCCGCCACAGGCGGCCCTGTTCGAGGTGGACGAGGCCGCCCTCTCGGAGGTGGCCCGCCAGCTGCCCCCGCGGGTGCTGCTCCTGATGAACCTCTACCGCGACCAGCTCGACCGGCACGGGGAGCTCGAGCAGCTGGCCGACCGCTGGGAGCGCCTGGTGGCGGAGCTGCCGGCGTCGTCCACCCCGGTGCTGAACGCCGACGACCCCGCCATCGCCGCGCTGGCCGGTGACCGCGCGCGCGTGCTGACCTTCGGCATCGACGACCCGTCGGTTGCCCTCCCCGGGGGCCTCCCCCACGCCGCCGACTCCACGCGCTGCCGCGCGTGCGCGGCGCCCCTGACCTATGACCTCGTCATCCTCGGCCACCTCGGCCACTGGCGCTGCCCGAGCTGCGACGCGCGCCGGCCCACCCCCGACGTGCGCGCGACGCGCGTGGAGCTGCGGGGCGTCCACGCCATCGCGATCCGGATCGAGACCCCCGAGGGCCCGATCGAGGCCGAGGTGGCCCTCCCCGGCGTCCACAACGCCTACAACGCCACCGCCGCGGTGGCCGCGGCGCTGGCCATGGGCGTCCCTGCGGCCTCGATCGCGCGCGGCCTGGAGGCCAGCCCGGCGGCCTTCGGGCGCGCGGAGCGGGTGCATCTGGACGGGCGCGAGCTGGTGCTGCTGCTGGCGAAGAACCCCACCGGCGCGAACGAGACCGTGCGCACGATCCTGCTCGACCCCGAGCCCCCCCACCTCCTGCTTGCCCTCAACGACCGCACCGCCGACGGCAACGACGTCTCCTGGATCTGGGACGTCGATTACGAGCCCCTGCTCGCTCGCGCGGCCTCCCTCACGCTCACGGGCGACCGCGCCTACGACCTCGCGCTGCGCGTGCGCTATTCCGGGATCGAGGTCGCGGGCCTCCAGGTCCTCCCCGACCCCGAGAGCGCCCTCGACGCAGCGGTCGCGGCGACCCCGGCCGGCGGCACCCTCTACGTCCTTCCCACCTACACGGCGATGCTGGGGTTGCGGGAGACGCTGGTGCGCCGCGGCGCCGCGAAGGCGTTCTGGCGTGAGCGATGACAGCCGCCGCCCGGGAGGCGTTCCGGCGCCGGCGTTTGGCCACGACGAGGCGCGGGGCTTCGCCCTCG
>JAXIPH010000353.1:0-3786 GCA_045403035.1 Thermoleophilia bacterium
GGGGGCGGGACGAAACTCGTCGCCCTGGAAATCGCCCTTCTCGAAATGGATCACGCGCTTGCCGGTGTCGCGCTCCAGCGCCTCCGCCTTGCGCATCGACGCCCACTGCTTGGGCAGGACGAAATGGGAGGTGCGGCTGGACAAGCGCAGAGAGGGATTCTGGGCGGTGGTCGCCATGGTCGTCTGGATCTCCTTGGAGGGTGGTTGGGTCAGGGACGTGTCTGAGCGCGCCGCGGCCGGGGAGGCGGACGGATGCTCATGCGCCGGCCGGCCGCAGGGCCGGCTCCTCGGACGCCGTCGTCCGCACGCGCAGGGTCGCCGAGGCGTACGCCCCGGACTGATGGGCGCCCAAACGACGCGAGAGCCCGCGGGCGGCGGTCATGACCAGGCCGCCCAGCTCCTCGACGCGCTCGGGCGTGATCCGGGTCACCGGGCCGCCGATGCCGAGCGCGGCCACCACCCGGCCCGAGTGGTCGCGCACTGGGGCCCCGATGCAGCGCAGGCCCTCGTCGTACTCCTCGTTGTCGACCGCGTAGCCGCGGCGCCGGATGAGCTCGAGGTCGGCCTCGAGCTCGATGGGGTCGGTGATCGTCTGGGACGTGTAGGCCGCCAGTCCCCGCTCGGCGATGATCGCCTCCACCCTCTCGCGGGGCAGGTCGGCCAGGAGCACCTTGCCCAGGTTGGTCGCGTGCGCCGGGTAGCCGCGGCCGATGGCCGAGGGCACCCGCAGCGCGCGCCGGGCCTCGACGCGCTCGATGTAGATCGCCTCTCCCCCGTCGAGCACCGCCAGATGGCCGGTCTCGCCGGTGTCGTGCACCAACCCCTCGAGGAACGGAAGCGCCTCGTCCCAGAGGTTCATCTGCTGCATCACGAGCGCGCCGAGCTCGAAGACGTGCAGCCCCAGGCGGTAGCGGCCGGTGCGCGCGTTGCGCTCGACCAAGCCGGCGGCGTCCAGGTTGACCATGAAGCGGTGGACCGTCGACTTGTGCAGCCCCAGGCGGTCGGCCAGCTCGGTGACCCCCAGCTCGGGGTCGTCCATCGAGAACGCGTTCAGGATCGACACGGCCCGCTCGATGGCCTGGATCCGGTAGCGGGGGCTGACGGGCCGGATGCTCGCGCCGTTGGTACCTGCGGTGGCGACGTCTCGCATTGCGAAAACCTGTCTTGTGATTGGTGCGACGAATGGGGTGTACCACCGGCCCTCCCGCGTGAGCAAGACGGGGCGGCGCTTTGCGAACACCCGTCTCAGCTAATGAAACACGGGCTGAGATCGCCGGTGGCGGCCGCGGCCGGGGCCCCCGGGCTAGGATTGCCGGGCGCTTCTCGCACCGACCGTCACGAGCCCAAAGGGGGGCTGTGTCCGACACCTTCGAGGACGTGCTCTACGAGGTCGAGGGCGGGCGGGCCACCATCACCATCAACCGGCCCGAGCGTCTGAACGCCTTCCGCCCCCAGACCATCTCCGAGCTCGCGCAGGCGTTCGAGGCGGCCGCCGATGACGAGGCCGTCGGGGTGATCGTGTTCACCGGCGCCGGCGAGCGCGCCTTCTGCGTGGGCGGCGACGTCCGCGAGCCCACCCGCACGGCGGCCGAGAAGCGGGGCCTCCACCACCTCCACGACCGCCTCGGCCTCGCCATCCGCAACAACGGCAAGCCGATCATCGTGAAGGTGCACGGCTACTGCATCGGGGGTGGCAACGAGCTCAACGTGCTCTGCGACCTGACCATCTCGGGCGCCTCGGGCAAGTTCGGCCAGGCCGGCCCGAAGATCGGCTCGGCCCCCCTGTGGTGGGGCTGCCAGCTGCTGCCGGCGGTCGTGGGCGAGAAGAAGGCCCGCGAGATCCTCTACCTCACCCGCCAGTACACCGCCGAGGAGGCCCTCGCGATGGGCCTGGTGAACGCGGTCGTGCCCGACGAGGAGCTCGACGCCGAGGTCGACCGCTGGTGCACCGAGATCCTGCGCCGCTCCCCCCAGGGCCTGCGCCTCGCCAAGCTCGCCCTGAACGCCCAGACCGACCAGCTGTACTCGGCGGTCCAGCACGGCCTCGAGCTGGTGGCGCTCAACCACGTCTACGGGCCCGAGCCCAAGGAGGGGATCGCGAGCTTCCAGGAGAAGCGGCCCGCCGACTGGCGCAAGTTCCGCGACGACCAGGGCCCGGAGCCCGGCTGATGACCGACGCCGAGCGCTCGGCGCTGCGCCCCTCGATCCGGGACGCGGTCGAGACCGCCCTCGCCGGCGGGCGCCTCTCCGACGCCCAGGCGCGGGCGCTTGCCGACGCCCGGGGCGCCGAGAACCCGGCCCTGTGGGCGGCCGCCGCCCATCTGCGCGACTGCGCCCGGCCGGCGGTCGTCACCTACTCGCGCAAGGTCTTCATCCCGCTCACGAACCTGTGCCGGGACGTCTGCTCGTACTGCACCTTCGCCCGCGAGCCTGGCGACCTGCGCGCCCACACCATGAGCCCCGACGAGGTGCTCGCGGTCGCCGAGGCCGGCCGGCGCCTGGGCTGCAAGGAGGCCCTGTTCACCCTGGGCGACCGCCCCGAGGCCCGCCACGAGGGCCACCGCCGCGAACTCGCCCGCTTCGGCCACGACTCCACCCACTCCTACCTGGTGGCGATGTGCCGGCTGGTGGTCGAGGAGACCGGCCTTCTACCCCACCCCAACGCGGGGGTGCTCGGGCGTCGCGAGCTGGCCGAGCTGCGCGAGGTCTCGGCGAGCCAGGGGATGATGCTGGAGTCGGTCTCCGAGCGCCTGTGCGGCCCCGGCGGCCCACACGAGCACGCGCCCGACAAGCGGCCGGCCACCCGCCTGGCGATGATCCGCCGCGCCGGCGAGCTCGGCATCCCCTTCACCTCCGGGATCCTGATCGGGATCGGCGAGACCCCCCTCGAGCGGGTCGAGGCGCTCCTCGCGTTGCGCGACCTGCACGAGCGCCACGGTCACATCCAGGAGGTGATCGTCCAGAACTTCCGCCGCAAGCCCGACACCCCGATGGCCGAGGCCGACGAGCCCGGGCTGGTGGAGCTGATGAGCGCCTGCGCGCTCGCGCGCCTGGTGATGGGACCGCAGATGAGCGTGCAGGCGCCGCCGAACCTGTCGGCCGACTACGGGCCGCTGCTGCTGTCGGGCATCAACGACTGGGGCGGGGTCTCCCCCCTCACCCCGGACTTCGTCAACCCCGAGGCCCCCTGGCCGGAGATCGGGCGGCTCGAGCGGCTCTGCCTCGACTCCGGCTACGCCCTGCGCGAGCGGCTCACCATCTACCCCGAGTACCTGGCGCGCGACGAGTTCCTTCACCCGGACATGCGCGCGCGGGTCCGGGCCATGGCCGACGACGAGGGCCTGGCGCGCGACGAGGCACCCCGGCCGCTCGTGGGGGTGGCCCTGTGAGCGTCACCTTCTGCCGGGTGGGCGAGGCCGGCGCGACCCGCGCCCGGGTGCGGGAGGGGGTCGGCCTCGACGACGGGGCAGTGGCGGCCGCGCTCGAGGCCGGGCTCCTCCCCGTGGAGACCGCCGAGGCCTCCTCGCCGGCGCTCGCCTGGGTCGTCGATCCGTCCGCGGCCATGGAGCTCCTCGCCCGGGGGGTGGCCGGCTGGCGGATCACCGTGCGCCACGACGGGCCGCGGGCCGCGGTGCTCGACGCCCTCGCCCGCACCGGCGCCGCGTTCCTGCGCACCCGGCCCGAGCAGCTCGAGGAGGCGATCGAGCTCGGCTGGCTGCCCGGGGTGTCGACGCGCGTCTCGGTCGTGGTCGGCTCGCTCACCGAGGCCCTCGACGCGATCGCGGC
>JAXIPH010000192.1:0-7288 GCA_045403035.1 Thermoleophilia bacterium
AACTCGCGCTCGACCTCCTCGGGGTCCCGGTCGGCGCCGGCCTTCAGCACCACCAGGGCGACCGGAACCTGGCCCTTCAGCTCGTCGGCCACTCCGATGACCGCGCACTCGGCCACGTCGGGGTGCTCGGCCACCACCGCCTCCATCGCCCCGGTGGACAGGCGGTGGCCCGCCACGTTCAGCACGTCGTCGATGCGCCCCATCACGTAGAGGTAGCCGTCCTCGTCGAAGTAGCCGCCGTCGCCGGTGGTGTAGTAGCCGTCGTTGGCGGTGAGGTAGCTCTCGACGTAGCGGTGGTCGTCGTTCCAGAGGGTCGGGAGGGTTCCCGGGGGGAGCGGCAGGCCGATGACCACCGACCCCTCCTGGAGCGCGGGGGCGAGCCCCCCGTCGGAGTCGAGGATGCGCACGTCATAGCCCGGCACCGGCTTGGTGGGCGAGCCCGGCTTCACCGGCAGCCGCTCCAGGCCCATGCAGTTGGAGGCGACCGGCCAGCCGGTCTCGGTCTGCCACCAGTGGTCGATCACCGGCACGTCCAGGAGGTCGTGGGCCCAGTGGTAGGTGTCGGGGTCGAGGCGCTCGCCGGCCAGGAACAGGCTGCGGAAGCCCGAGATGTCGTGGCGTCGCAGGTGCTCGCCGGCGGGATCCTCCTTCTTGATGGCCCGGAACGCGGTGGGCGCCGTGAACAGCGTCTTCACCCCGTGCTGTGAGATGACGCGCCAGAAGGAACCGGGATCGGGGGTGCCCACGGGCTTGCCCTCGTAGAGGATCGTGGTGCAGCCGGTGATCAGCGGCGCATAGACGATGTAGGAGTGCCCGACCACCCAGCCGATGTCCGACGCCGCCCAGTACACCTCGCCGGGGCCGGTGTCGTAGATGTCGTCCATCGAGAGCCGCAGCGCCACCGCGTGCCCTCCGTTGTCGCGCACCACGCCCTTGGGCCGCGCGGTCGTGCCCGAGGTGTAGAGCACGTAGAGCGGATCGGTGGCGGCCACCGGCACGCACCCCACCGGCTCGGCGGCCGCCATGGCCACGTGCCAGTCCACGTCCCGCCCGGCCACCCGGGGCGCCTCGGCCTGGGGACGCTGCAGGATCACGCACGCCGCCGGCGCGTGCTCGGCGAGCCGAAGCGCGCCCTCCAGGAGCGGCGCGTACTCGATCACCCGCTGCAGCTCGATGCCGCACGAGGCCGTGACCACCACCTTGGGCTCGGCGTCGTCGATGCGCATGGCCAGCTCACGGGAGGCGAAGCCGCCGAACACCACCGAGTGCACGGCGCCCAGGCGCGCGCACGCGAGCATCGCGACGACGGCCTCCGGCACCATGGGCATGTAGATCACCACGGTGTCGCCACGCCCGACCTCCAGCGAGCGCAGGACACCCGCGAAGCGGGCGGTCTCGTCGCGCAGCTCGCGGTAGGTGAGGCTGCGGACCACGCCGGTGACCGGGGAGTCGTACACCAGCGCGGCCTGCTCGGCGCGCCCTCCGTCCACGTGCCGGTCGAGGGCGTTGTGGCAGGTGTTGAGCGTCCCGTCGGGATACCAGCCGTAGAAGGGGGCCCGGGAGTCGTCGAGCGCCCGGGTGGGCGCCGTCTCCCAGTCGATCGCCTCCGCCGCCTCGAGCCAGAAGCCCTCCGGGTCCTCCAGGCTCCTGCGGTGCCGCTTGTCGTGTGCCCCCATTCCGGCCCTCTCCCCCCGTCCATCCCTCAGTTGATGCGCCGCTCTCTCCCCGCCCACTCGCGCTCGCGCAGCTCGAACTTGCGGACCTTCCCGGTGGACGTGCGCGGCAGCTCGGCCAGCACCTCGAAGCTGTCGGGGCACTTGTACCCGGCCAGGAGACCCCGGACGTGCGCGGTCAGCTCGTCGTGGGATGCCTCGCGCCCCGGGCGGAGCACCACGAACGCCTTCGGCCGCTCGCCCCAGTGGTCGTCCGGCACCCCGACGACGGCGGCCTCGAGCACGGCCGGGTGGCTCCCGATCGCCTGCTCCACCTCGATCGTGGAGATGTTCTCGCCGCCCGAGATGACCACGTCCTTGGCGCGGTCGCGGAGCTCGACGTAGCCGTCCGGATGCCACACGCCGAGGTCGCCGGAGTGGAACACGCCGCCGCGGAAGGCCGCGGCCGTCAGCCCGGGGTCGTCGAAGTAGCCCTTCATCACGTTGTTGCCGCTCATCACGATCTCCCCCACGGTCTCGCCGTCGCGGGGAACGTCCCGCCCGTTCTCGCCCAGCACGCGGATGGGGTCGGCCATCACCATCGCCACGCCCTGGCGCGAGAGCAGCCGCGCCCGCTCGGGGCCCTCCTCGTCCGCCCACTCGGGCTGCCACTGGCAGACCGTGTGCGGGCCGTAGGTCTCGGTGAGGCCGTAGACGTGCACCACGGTGGCGCCGAGGGCCTCGGTCTGGACGAGCACCGTGGGGCTGGGCGGAGCGGCCGCGGTCATCACCACCAGGCCGTCCTCGAGCGGGTGGGCCGCGGGGGAGTTCACGAGCATGGAGAGCACGGTCGGGGCTCCGCACAGGTGCGTGACGCCCTCCTCGTCGATGAGGCGCCAGATCTCCTCCGGGCGCACCGCCCGCAGGCACACCTGCGCGCCCCCGGCGGCCACGATGGCCCAGGGGTGGCACCAGCCGTTGCAGTGGAACATGGGGAGGGTCCAGAGGTAGACCGTGTCCACGCGATGGCCGGCGGTGACGTTCTCGCCCAGGGCGTTGAGGTAGGCGCCGCGATGGGTGTACATCACGCCCTTGGGCCGGCCCGTGGTGCCCGAGGTGTAGTTGATTGAGATCGTCGCGTCCTCGTCGTCGACCGTCCACGGCAGCGCGTCGTCGGACCCGCGCTCCAGCAGCTCGGCGTGGGAGATCCCCGGCAGGCCGTCCGCCGCGCCGGCGTCGCCGGCCCAGACGATCTCCCGCACGTCCCCCAGCCGGTCCGCCACGGGGGCCACGGTGTCGCGCAGCGCGACGTCGGCCACCAGCAGGCGCGCGCCGGAGTGCATGCAGATCGAGCGCACCTCCTCGGGGGCCAGGCGGGTGTTGAGGGCGACCAGCACCGCCCCGGCCAGCGGCGCCGCGAAGTGGGCCACGAGCAGCTCCGGCGCGTTCGGGCAGAGATAGGCGACGCGGTCGCCGGGGCCGACCCCGGAGGCACCGAGCGCATGGGCGGTCCGGGTGACGCGGGCGGCCAGATCGCGGTAGGTCATCCGCTCCGCGCCGTCCACCACCGCCACCCGATCGGCGAAGACCGAGGCCGAGCGCTCGAGGAAGGCCAGGGGCGTGAGCGGCGTGATGTGGACCGGCACGAGATCTCTCTATGCGCCGCGCGCTCGGCGGTCAAGGCCCGCGCGGGTGTTCGGGAACACGGGGGCGAGGGTAGGCTGACCCCCGTGGAGAGCGGATCCTCCACCACCGTGTCCACCGGGGCGTCCGAAGCGACGCAGACGATGACGCGCGAGCCGGTACCGCCGAGGGAGCTCATGCGGGTGCCGCGCGGCTCCCTCCTCGCCCCCGTCGCGGGCTGGCTCACGGCCTGGGGCGCGGCCGTGCTGGCCGCCGGCTGCCTGCGGGCGGCCGGGGTGGACTTCGGCCTGGGCATCGGCATCGCCAGCGGGGATCCCGGAGTGGAGGACCGGTTCTGGCCGGGGCTCTGGGTGCTGGTGATGCAGGCGGGGGCCTTCGCCCTGGGCGGGTACGTGGCCGCCCGCATGGCCCGCACCCGGGCCGTGGCCCACGCCCTGGGCGCGTGGGCGCTGGCGATGGTGGCCACCGGCGCCGACGCGGTCGAGGGCTGGGTGCGCGACCCCCACGCCGGCGTCCTGGCCGGCCTCGACCTGCCCCACTGGCTCGACACCGGGCTGTCGGGAGACTGGGAGGCCGGGATCGCGCTCGTGGTTATCGCGCTCGCCGGCCTGGCCGGCGCGCTGGTGGGCGGTGGCGTGGGGGCCGCCGCGAACCGGGCGGCCCTCGTCCCGGTCCCCGGGGAGTCCCCGGAGGTGCCGGGCGATGAGCCCGGCACCCGCACCATGGAGGTGCCCTACCCGGCGGCTCCCCCGCGCCGGTAGCGGCGCACGGCCAGCGGCACGAACACCACCAGGATCCCGGCGGTCCAGGCCAGGCTGATGAGCACGTCCTCGGCCCACGGCCCACCCAGCACCAGCGCGCGTACCGCGTTGACCGCGGCCGTCACCGGCTGGTGATTCGCGAACGCGGCGAGCCAGTCCGGCATCGTGTCGGTGGGGACGAACGCGCTCGAGGCGAAGACCAGTGGCAGCAGTAGCGGGAAGGCGGCCGCCTGGGCGGTCTCGGCGTTGCTCACCGAGAGCCCGATGAACGCGAAGATCCAGGAGAGGGCGAAGCCGAAGAGCAGCAGCACCACCAGGGCCAGGAGCAGCTTGCCGACGTCGGTCTGGAGTCGGAAGCCCACTGCGAAGCCCACCGCCAGCATGAGCGTCACCACGAGGACGTTGCGGCAGAGGTCGGCGATCGTGCGCCCGGCGAGCACGGCCGACCGCGCCATCGGCAGGGACTGCAGGCGTTCGATGAGACCCCCGCCCCGGTCGACGGCCAGCCCGACGGCGGTCTGCACGGCGCCGAAGGCGACCACCTGGGCGAAGACGCCGGGCAGGAGGTAGTTGACGTAGTCGACGCCCTCAACGTGGATGGCGCCGCCGAACACGTAGCGGAACATCAGGACGAACAGCAGCGGCTGGATGGTGGCGAACACCAGGAGCTGCGGCACCC
Organism: Thermoleophilia bacterium; assembly: GCA_045403035.1. Taxonomy (GTDB): domain Bacteria; phylum Actinomycetota; class Thermoleophilia; order Miltoncostaeales; family Miltoncostaeaceae; genus CAVXDY01. Next base: position 4,737 of record JAXIPH010000192.1, read on the forward strand.
GACGGATGGTGAGCAGGTTGCGCCAGGTCATGGCGAAGACATCGCGCGCGGCCAGGCGCACGCGTCCCAGCCCGCCCAGGGCGAGGGGGAGCGGGGTGGGGATGGCGGTGGTCGTCATGCCACGACCTCCTTCTCGCGGCCGCGCGCGTCGGCGGCCTCGTGGGTGGAATGCGTCTCGGGCTCGGCGCGCCGCCCCGTGAGGGCCAGGAACACGTCGTCCAGGGACGGCTCGCGCACGGCAGCGGCGGCCGGCTCGATGCCGTCCGCGTCGAGGGCCCGCACCGCGGCGATCAGCGCGCGCGTGCCGTCGCTCACGTTCACCCGCAGCGTACGGCCCTCCCGCGCCACCCGCCCGAGCTCCAGCCGGTCGAGGATGCCCGCCGCCTGCAGCGCCTGGGCGTCGTCCAGGATGGTCAGCTCCAGCACGGTGCCGCCCAGGCGGCGCTTCAGCTCGGCGGCCGTGCCCTCGGCGAGGGCACCCCCGCGGTCGATCACCACGATGCGGTCGGCCAGCAGGTCGGCCTCCTCGAGGTACTGGGTGGTGAGCAGCACGGTGGTGCCGCCGGCCACCAGGTTGCGCACGGTCTCCCAGAGGTCGCTGCGGCTGGCCGGGTCGAGGCCCGTCGTGGGCTCGTCGAGGTAGAGCACCGGGGGCCGGTGGACGAGCGCGGCCGCCAGGTCCAGGCGCCGCCGCATGCCACCGGAGTAGGTGCGGGCCGGGCGGCCCCCGGCCTCCGAGAGCCCGAACTGCTCGAGCAGCTCGTCCGCCCGCGGGCCGATCGCGCGGCGGGGCAGGTGCGTGAGGGCCCCGATCAGGCGCAGGTTCTCGCGTCCGGTGAGGTTGCCGTCCACCGCGGCGAACTGACCGGCCAGCCCGATGCGCGTGCGCACCAGGGCCGCGTCGCGCACCACGTCCAGACCCATCACGCTCGCCTCGCCGGCGTCCGGCTCGATGACGGTCGAGAGGATCCGGACGACCGTCGTCTTCCCCGCCCCGTTGGGGCCCAGCAGGCCCAGCACCGTTCCGGCCGGGACGTCGATGTCCACGCCGTCGAGGGCGCGCACGTCGCCGAAGCTCTTCACGAGCCCGCGGGCCTGAACCGCGGGCCGCGATTCGGATGCGCTCATCGTCGCTCCCCGATTTCGTTTATCATTACCAATAGTTGTCTAGCATCTACCTTCAAGACTAGTCAAGCGATTGGTGGGAGGGTTAACATGGGCCCGGTGAGCGATCCGTCTCCACCTCCCGGCGGCCTCGCGGATGAGGCCTGGGGGCTCATGGTCGGCGTGTTCATGTCCATGCGCACGAGCTGGCTGGCCGCCAGCGCCGCCGAGGGGCTCACCCCTCCGCAGGCGATCACGCTGATGCGCCTCACGCCCGACGATCCGCCCAGCCTGGGCGATCTGGCCAAGCAGATGCATTGCGACGCGTCCTACGCGACCGCCCTCGCCGACCGGCTTGAGGAGCGCGGGCTGGCCGAGCGGCGGGTCTCGGCCGGCGACCGGCGGGTGAAGGAGCTCGTGCCCACCCCGACCGGGCTCGCCGCACGGGAGCGCCTGAGGAGCGCCTACCTCACCGGGCCGGCCGGACTCGCGGACCTCAGCCCGGAGGAGGCGGAGGTCTTCCTCCGCATCGCCACGCGGCTCTCCGAGAGCGTCGACCCCTCGCTGCCGTCCCAGCTGGGGCTTCCGGTCACCGCCCCCCCGGCGGTTCCCCAGGGCGCCAGGGGCTGAAGGCGCGCTCCGCGGCGGGAGGTCAGACGGTGGTTGTGCAGAACGCGCACCGGGTCGCGGCGACCGGGATCGTGCTCTTGCACTCCGGACAGTCCTTGGTGCCGGGGTCCTCCTTGGCGAGGCGGTCGCTCAGCCTCGTGTAGGGCCGCACCACGAGGAAGAAGAGGATCGCCGCGACGATGACGAAGGCGATCAGGGCGTTCAGGAAGAGGCCGTAGCGGAAGACGCTGCCGTTGATCGTGAAGTCGAGGGCCGAGAAGTCCGGCTGCCCGCCGATGGCCGCGATGATCGGCGTGACGATGTCCTCGACGAACGAGGTGACGACCGACGCGAACGCGAGGCCGATGACGAACGCCACGGCCAGCGTCACGAGGTTGCCCTTCATCAGGAAGTCCTTGAAGTCCGCCAGCATCGCGCCGCACCTCCGTCGGTCGTGTGGTCCGAGACGGACCCTTCTCGGAAAAGTACGATCTCACGCGGCAGCGACGGGGCCACGAGGAAGCCCTGCGCGACGGTGAGGGGGATCACGCGTGGAGGCACGTCTTCTCGAGTCGGTGTTCCCCACCGACACCAACCCGCAGGGAAACCTCTTCGGAGGCACCCTCGTGTCGTGGATGGACAAGGCGGCCGGCTTCGCCGCGATGCGCCGGGCCCGCAGCTCCGTGGTGACCGCCGCGATCGAGAACATCGAGTTCCAGGTGCCGATCCTTCAGGGGGACCTGGTGGAGATCACCGCCACCGTGGTCTCGGTGGGCCGCACGAGCATGCGCGTGCGCGTCGAGGTCCGGAAGGAGCGCCCGATCGAGGGCACCACGGAG
>JAXIPH010000298.1:0-9373 GCA_045403035.1 Thermoleophilia bacterium
ACCGGCCGGCAGTGGCCCGCCGCGGCGCCCACCACGAACATGCCGTCGCGGATCGGGTCGATCATGCGTGAGGTGAAGAAGCCCCCGTGCTGGTGCCCGGGCTGGCCGAGGTCGTGCCGGTCGAGGAAGTTGACGAGGTCCTCGGACAGCGCGGAGTCGCCCGTGTAGGTGGCCAGGCCCGCGCGCACGTGGTCGCCCGCCGGGAAGATCCAGTAGAAGCGCCGCCCGCCGTTGCTCGGCCCGACGTAGAAGTGCAGGCCGTCGCCGCGGTAGGGCTGGCGCGCCTCCACCCCGAAGCTCTTGCGCGGCGCGCGCGCCCGGCGGGCCTCGCGGCCCTTGGGCGCCGACGTCCGCCAGCCCGCCGCCTCGATGACGATGGGCGCCTCGAAGCTGCCCTTGGTGGTGTGGACGACCCCGTCACCGGCCCCCGTGATGCGGGCGCGCAGGAAGTCGGCGCCGGTGCGCTCGAAGAGATCGGTGCAGAAGCGCCGGTAGTCGAAGGTGGCGAAGTCGAAGAACCGCAGGCGCTGGCTCTGCCGCCGGGTGTGGATGATGATCTCGCCGTGGACCTGCTCCACGCAGTCGAGGAGGTCCATCCGCTCGAGGCAGGCCATGGGCACCGCGGACGCCGAGGTCTCGCCGTCCCCGATCTCCAGGCGGTCGATGATCAGCACCCGGCCGCCGATCTGGCTCGCGGCGGCCAATCCGCCGAACGAGCCCCCGCAGACGATGGCGTCGTACACCTCGCTCATCGGCGGGCCAGCTCGGGCACCGTCGCGGCGCACGCGTGCAGGGCGTCGGCCACCGCCGCGAGGGCCTGCTCGCGCTCGTCGTCCGACAGGCGCTCGCGGCGCAGCATGCGCTGCTCGGCGACCAGCGCCGCCTCCACCCCCCGGCGCGCCTCGTCCTCGCGCCGGGCCGTCGCGATGAGGTGGACCCCGGCGCGGGCCTGGGCGGCGTAGGCGGCCAGGGCCGCCTCGCGCACCGGCCCGGGGGCCATGTCGGAGATCTCGTAGCGCAGCGTCATCAGGTCGCGCTCCCAGGCGCCCACCGAGACCCGGCGGCGCTCGACCTCGCGCGCCACGCGCGCGCTGAGCCGGCCGGCCGCCCCGCCGGCCTTCTCGGCGGAGGACCGCAGCGTCTCAAGGAGCGCCTGGCGGGTCGACTCGTTGGCCGGGTCCTCCAGCCACGCCTGCGCGCGCCGCATGAGGAGGGCGGCGACCGCCGGCCCCTGGCGCTTCGCCAGGAGGAGGGCCAGTGCGATGAGGCGGGGGCCCACGGGCTAGGACGCTGCAGGTTGATCACGTGCGCGGGATCTCCTCGCCGGTCTCGGGATCGAGCCGGATGCCGTCGGTGATGCCGGGCCCGGGGGGCGCTCCGATGGTGAGCCAGACGGCCTCGCGGTCAGAGTGGTTCTGGATGCGGCGCGGGGTGTCCTTGGAGAAGCGCAGCCAGTCGCCGTCCTGCACCGTGACGACCTCACCCTCGACCATGACCTCCTGCGGGCCGCCGGAGATGAGCTTGTAGACCTCCTCCTGGGTCCCGTGGCGGTGGTAGGCCATCTCGTGCCCGGGCCCGTAGCGCCACACCCGCAGCGCCATGCCCTCGGCGCCGACCGACCCGGCGATGTCGCGCGAGGAGGCCCCTCCCCCGCGGCGCTCGCGCTGCTCGATGTCGTCCTCTGCGACCCTGCTCCACCCGCTCATCCGCACCTCCCTCGACTGGGGCGATCGTACCAGCGGGGCCCGTCAGCCCTCGGCCTCGCCGGGCTCGTCCCCGGACTCCCCGCCGCCGTCCTCGTCAGGGCCCCCCGGAACGTCCCCCCGCTCGCCGATCACCATCAGGAGCTGCTTGGTGTCGACCTGGGTGCCGGCGGCCACGAGGACCTCGGTGACCGTGCCGTCGCGGTCCGCGAAGACGCCGGTCTCCATCTTCATCGCCTCGATCGACAGGAGGCGCGCGCCGCGGCGCACGATGTCCCCCTCGCGCACCGGCACCGCAACCACCAGGCCCGGCATGGGCGCCGCGACGTGGCCGGGATCCCCCTCGTCGGCCATGCGCTTGACCGCGCCCGAGGGGGCCACCGACCGGTCGACCACCTTCACCTCGCGGGGCTGGCCGTTGAGCTCGAAGAAGATCGTGCGCCGCCCCTCCTCGTCGGCGTCGCCGATCGCCAGGAAGCGGATGACCAGCGTCTTGCCCTTCTCGATGTCCACGAACAGCTCGTCGTCGCGCGGCAGGCCGTAGAGGAAGACCGGCGTGGGGAGCGCGCTCACGTCGCCGTAGGTGCGCTGGTGCTCGGCGAAGTCGACGAAGACCTTCGGGTACATCAGGTAGCCGGCCAGCTCGCGGTCGGTGACACGGCGCCGCACCTTCTTCTCGACCTCCGCGCGGGCGGCGTCCAGGTCGACCGGCTCGAGTGCCTGACCGGGCCGCACGGTGAGCGCCGCCTCCCCCTTCAGCACCTTCGCCTGGAGCGCCTCCGGGAAGCCGCCGTACGGCTGGCCCAGGTCCCCGTGGAAGTACTCCACCACCGAGTCGGGGAACGCGACGGAGCGATCGGGGTCCAGCACCTCGTCGGGGGTCAGGTCGTTGGTGACCATGAACACCGCCAGGTCGCCCACGACCTTCGAGGTGGGCGTCACCTTCACGATGTCGCCGAACATCCGGTTGACCGCGGCGTAGGCCTTGGCCACCTCGCGCCAGCGCGACTCGATGCCCAGGGCCCGCGCCTGCTGGCGCAGGTTGGTGTACTGGCCGCCGGGCATCTCGTGCTCGTAGACCTCGGCCGCCCCCGCGCGCATGTCGCTCTCGAAGCCCGCGTAGGCCGCGCGCACGGCCTCCCAGTAGCCGGCCACGCGGGCCAGCTCCTCCCGCGGGAGGCCCGTGTCGCGCGGGCTGCCGCGGAGCGCCTCGACCACCGATCCCAGGTTCGGCTGGGAGGTGAGGCCGCTCATCGGGTCCATCGCCAGGTCCACCGCGTCCACGCCGGCCGCCGACGCCGCCAGCACCGAGGCGGCCGCCGCGCCCGAGGTGTCGTGGGTGTGGAAGTGCACGGGCAGCCCGGTCTCCTCGCGCAGCGCGGTCACGAGCATGCGGGCGGCCTCGGGCTTGCAGAGCCCCGCCATGTCCTTGATGCCGATCACGTGGGCGCCCGCGGCCTCGAGCTGCCCGGCCATGTCCACGTAGTAAGCGAGGTCGTACTTGTCGCGCGACGGGTCGGTGAGGTCGCCCGTGTAGCAGATGGCCGCCTCCAGGAGCATCCCGGACTCGAGCACGGCGTCCATCGCCACGCGCATGTTCTCGACCCAGTTGAGGCTGTCGAAGACCCGGAAGAGATCGATGCCGGCGTCCGCCGCCTGGGCCACGAAGTAGCGGACGACGTTGTCCGGGTAGTTGGTGTATCCGACGGCGTTCGAGGCCCGCAGCAGCATCTGCAGCAGCAGGTTGGGCACGGCCTCGCGGAGCTGGGCAAGGCGGTCCCACGGGTCCTCCTTGAGGAACCGCATCGCCACGTCGAAGGTCGCCCCGCCCCAGGCCTCGAGCGAGAGCAGGTCGGGCAGGCGGCGGGCGTAGTACGCGGCGGGGCCCAGCAGGTCGTGCGTGCGGAAGCGGGTCGCCAGCAGCGACTGGTGGGCGTCGCGGAAGGTGGTGTCGGTCACCAGCAGCCGCTCCTGCTCGCGCATCCAGGAGGCGAACCCGGCGGGACCGAGCTCCCGCAGCAGGTCGCGGCTCCCGGTGGGCTCCTCGGGCCGCGGCGCCACCGCCGGGATCTGGGGCACCGGCATGTGGGTGGGCACCGGCCGGTCCACGGCCTCGGGGTTCCCGTTCACCAGGACGTCGGCGACGAACGACAGCAGGCGGGTCGCGCGGTCGCGGCGCGGGCGGAAGCGGAAGAGCTCGGGGGTCTCGTCGACGAAGCGGGTGGTGTAGTCGCCGGCCCGGAACGACCGGTGCGTGATCAGCGCCTCCAGGAAGGGCAGGTTGGTCTTCACGCCCCGGATGCGGAACTCACGCAACGCCCGCTCCATCCGCCGGATGCACTCCTCGTGGCTCGGCGCCCAGGCGGTCACCTTCTCGAGCAGCGAGTCGTAGAAGGGCGTGATGACCGCCGACGAGTAGGCCGTGCCGCCGTCGAGCCGGATGCCGAAGCCGGTGGCCTCCCGGTAGGCGCTGATGCGCCCGTAGTCGGGGATGAAGTGGTTCTCCGGGTCCTCGGTCGTGATGCGGCACTGCATCGCCGACCCGCGCGCCGCGATCTCGTCCTGCGGCGGGACCCCGCTCTCCGGGGTGCCGATCTCCGCGCCCTGGGAGATCGCGATCTGGGCCTTCACGATGTCGATCCCCGTGACCACCTCGGTGACCGTGTGCTCCACCTGGATGCGCGGGTTGACCTCGATGAAGAAGAACGCTCCGGTGTCGGCGTCCATCAGGAACTCGACCGTCCCCGCACACTGGTAACGGGCCTCCTGCATCAGGCGCACGGCCGCGTCGCAGATGGCATCCCGCACGGCGGGGTCGAGGCGCGGGGAGGGTGCGATCTCCACCACCTTCTGGTGGCGCCGCTGCACCGTGCAGTCGCGCTCGAGCAGGTGCACGACGTTGCCGTGCCGGTCGGCCAGCACCTGCACCTCGATGTGCCACGCGCGCTCCACCAGGCGCTCCAGGAAGACCTCGTCGTTGCCGAAGGCGGCCCTGGCCTCGCGCCGGCCGGCCTCCACGGCCTCCTCCAGCTCCGCCGGGTCGTGGACCATCCGCATCCCGCGCCCGCCGCCGCCCCAGCTCGCCTTCACCATCAGGGGGAAGCCCACCTCGTCGGCCAGCCGTCGGGCCGCGGCGGGGTCGCCGGGGAGGGCCCCGGTGGCGGGCATCACCGGCACGCCGGCGCGCTCGGCCATGGCCCGGGCCTCGACCTTGTTGCCGAGGCGCTCCATGACCATGCGCGGCGGCCCGATCCACACGAGCCCCTCGCGCACGCAGGCGTCGGCCAGCTCCGGGTTCTCCGCCAGGAACCCGTAGCCCGGGTGGATGGCGTCGGCGCCGCACCCGCGGGCCACGCGCACGATCTCCTCGATGCCGAGATAGGCGCGCACCGGCTCGGCGCCCTTGCCCACCTGGTAGGCCTCGTCCGCCTTGAAGCGGTGCAGCGCGAAGCGGTCCTCGAGCGAGTAGATCGCGACGGTCCGCAGGCCGAGCTCCGTGGCCGCGCGGAAGACCCGGATGGCGATCTCGCTCCTGTTCGCGACCAGGAGCTTGCGGATGCGGTGCGGCACCCCCTACGGGTACCCGAAGAGGATCGGCTCGAGGCCCAGGGTCAGCCCGGGCCGCTCCGGCACCGCGCGCACGGCCATGACGACGCCCGGCATGAAGCTCTCCCGCGAGAGCGAGTCGTGGCGGATGGTGAGCGTCTCCCCGACCCCGCCCAGGATCACCTCCTGGTGCGCCACCAGCCCCGGCAGGCGCACCGAGTGGATCGGCACCTCGCCCTCCATCAGGCTCGCGGTGCGCAGGGCGGTGCCCGAGGGGGCGTCGAGCTTGCCGTCGTGGTGGAGCTCGACGATCTCCGCCCGCGGCATGTGGCGCGACGCCTCGGCGGCGAAGCGCATCATCAGCACCGCCCCCACCGCGAAGTTCGGGGCGATCACCGCGTTTGCGGTCCCGGCCTCGGCCAGCGCGCGCAGCTCCTCGACCTGCTCGGGCGTGAGACCGGTGGTGCCGATGACGGCGTGCACTCCCGCCGCGAGCGCCGCCCGCGCGTTGGCGAAGACGGCCTCGGGGCGCGTGAAGTCGACCAGCACGTCGGGTGGCCCGGCGGCGAGCGCCGAGCTCAGGTCCGCGTACACGCCCTCGGCCGCGCCGAGCGCCGGGTCGACCGACGCGGCGACCCGCATGTCCACCTGGGCCTCGACGGCCGACACGACCGCGCGGCCCATCCGGCCCGCAGCACCCGAGACGCAGACGGCAATCACCAAGTCAGCCTATGCGAATGGGGCGAAGGAGCCAGTGGCCGGAGGGGCCACGGCTCTTCTAGGTTCGGTCCGACCGCCCGGGTGACGTGCGCGGCACCGGCCTCGCGGCGTCCCGGGCGCCGACGAAGGAGGTCTGAGATGCCCAAGAATCGCGCGATCGCGGCGATCGCTGTGCTCGGCGTGCTCGGTGCGCTCGCGGCGGTGGCTCTCGGGGGAACGCCAAGCGGGTCGGGGGACGCCGGGCTCTCGGCGATCAAGCGCGACACGACCGCGCTCCGCGCCGCGCTGGCGAGCAAGCAGCACGGCCTGAAGGAGATCAAGCGGGAGGTGAAGGCCATCGAGGCGGCCGTGCCGGGCCTCGAGGTGTCCGCGGAGGTCGACGAGGCGGCGTGCGCGGGAGGGTCGGTCCAATGCGGGGACGGGGGCACCGGCCACACCTTCGCGCCCGCTCGCCCGACGAATCACAACCCCGTGGTCGTCGCGGTGCTCGTGACCCGCGGAGGAGCGTCGCGCGCGGGCCTCCCCTCGACGGCCTTCGACGTGAGCAACTCGTTCGTTCCGGCCGGCGGCGCGGGGCTCACACGCTGCCCGGCGGGCGGCACCGGCTGTGCCCCTCCGTCCTTCCAGGACGGGGGCAACGGGACCTATCTGCTGTGGATCCATCCGGCCCCGGCCGGCGTCGACTGGAAGTCCGGCTCGTACTTCGTCCGGATCACCGTCACCGACCCAGCGGGCCGAAAGGGCAGCGCCCTGGCGAAGGTGACCGTCTGAGGGAGCGGATAGCCGGCCCCGGAAGGGGCCGGCATCCCGCCACCGGCTCCGTATCGTTCCTCGCCGTGCTCCTGCTGCTGGTGCGCCACGGTGAGTCGACCTGGAACGCCGCCGGGCGGATGCAGGGTCAGGCCGACCCCGGGCTGAGCGCGACCGGCCGTGCCCAGGCGCTCGGCCTGCGCCCGCTCTTCGCGGGGTGGGAGCCGGAGGTGGTCGTCTCCTCTGACCTCCGCCGGGCGCGCGAGACCCTGGAGCTCCTGGGCCTGAGGGGGCCGGCCGATCCCCGCTGGCGCGAGACGCACGTCGGCGACTGGACCGGGCGCCTCGTGGACGACCTGGTCGCCGAGGACGGGTCGGCCTACCGCGCCTGGCTGGAGAACCGCCACACGCCGCCGGGCGGCGAGCCGTGGGAGGACATGCGCGACCGCGTGGTCGAGTCGGCCCTCGCCCTCGCGGCCGACGGCGTGGGGAGTGCGCTGGTCGTGACCCACGGCGGGCCGATACGCGCCTGCTGCACCGCCCTCGCCGACCTTCCCCGCTCCCACCTCGTGCCGGTGCCCACGGCCAGCGTCACGGAGATCCACCTCGCCGCGCGGCCGCGCCTGGTGGCCTTCGGGGTGGCTCCGCCGCGCCTCGTGAGGCGTGCCCCCACCGACGCCCTGGCGTAGCCGCGCCCGAGGGGGATCAGATCACGCGGGGCCCGATCTCCTCCACCGCCTTCATGATCCAGTCCACCGGGGCGTGCCCCGCCGTCTGGCCCAGGACCCACGCGGTGACCGGGTTGAGCCGGCCGGCGTCCTCCTCGGCGTCGATGCCGTCCTGAAGGCCGTCGCGAAGGGCGCCCTCGACGTCGTCCGGGAGGTCCCGCCCGTCCTCCAGCGTTCCCGCCACCGACACCAGGAGCTGCTCGCGGCTCGTTCCCAGCCGGCAGGCGGCCGCGTCGACCGCGGAGAGGCCGATCCGCTGCGCCTGCGCATCGACGCCGTCCTCGAGGGCCGGCGCCGCACGGGTGCACGGGTCGGCCACGGCGAGGCGTCCGTCGGCGAGCGCGCCCCGCTGCAGCTCGACACCGATCAGCAGCGCCGCCGCCGCCAGGCCGGCGAGGATCACCAGGTGGCCGGCGCGCAGGGCCCTCATGCGAGCTCGCTCCGGCGGAGGGCCGCGAGCGGCAGGAGGGCCAGCACGGCCAGGGCGGCGCAGAGGGCGAAGGCCCAGCGGAAGCCGCGCGTGATGGTGGCCGCGATGAGCGCCTCGAGATCGTCGAGGAGGGCGACCCGGGCCGGGTCGTCCGGGTCGCCGCCCGTCGCGACGGCCGCGCGCAGGTCCGGGATCTCCCCGGCCGGGGCGGTCGCGATCGCGCGGTCGAGGGCCTGCCCGACCTCCACCTTCTGCTCGATCGACAGCGGCGCGTCGATGAGGGCCGCCGCGCCCGCGAGCTCGGCCCGGTCCCTCACCTGCACCAGGTTGCCCGCGAGGATCGGCGCCAGCAGGACCAGCCCCACCACCAGCCCGGCGTGCCGCGCCCCGACGGACCAGGTTCCGCTGGAGGCGTGGCTCGGGCCGCGCAGCGAGGTCTCGGTGAGCGCCGGCATGCTCAGGCCGATGCCCAGCCCGCACAGGGCCAGCGCCGCGCTCAGGAGGACCAGGCTCGGCTCGGGCAGCAGCGCCATCGCCACGAGCCCCGCGGCCAGCAGCAGCGTCCCCCCGGCGACCGCGGCCCGGGGGACGCTGTGCTTGGCCACCGGCCGGGCCGCCAGCGCGCCCAGGGGCAGAAGGCTCACGAGGCCGGCGGCCAGCAGGGGCGGGTGCCCCCACCCGTTGATCATCAGAACCACGGACAGGAACAGTGCACCCACCAGTGCGGCCGACAGCAGGGCGAGCGCGGCGCCGGAGGCCCGCCGGGCGCGCCGGTGGGGATCGGGGACGACGGCCGCCGGCGCGGCCGCCGGAACCCGCACCGCGATCGTCGCCGCCAGCGCCGCGAGCGCCAGCGGCACCTGGGCGATGAAGATCGCGGGCCAGTCGAACACGTGGGTCAGCGCGCCGCCGAGCGCCGGCCCCCCCGCGGCGCCCACCACCGCCGCGGTGCCCCACAGCGCGGCGCCGCGCCTCCGCGATCCGCTGAGGGCCGCCAGGAGCGGCACGGAGCCCGCCAGGAGCAGCGCGGCGCCGATGCCCTGCACCGTCCGGGCCGTGACCATCACCGCCAGGCCGTCCGCCATCGCGCAGCCCAGCGAGGCGAGCGCGAAGACGACGAGCCCTGCGCGCGTGAGACGCACGGCATCGAGACGGCGCACCGTCCGGATGAGCCCGAGCGCCACCAGGGCGACCGCCAGGTTGTAGGCCGTGATGACCCACGAGACCGACTCGATGGACGTCCCGAAGTCGCCGAGCTGGTCCGGCAGGGCGAGCACGACGATCGAGGAGTCCGCGAAGGCCACCCCGACGGCAAGGGCCATGAGGGCGGCCCGGAAGGGCCGGCGGCGCTCGCCCGGGTCCGGGGGCGGCTCCAGGGCGGCGGTCGGGTACTCGGCGGTGGCGACGCGGCTGCTCACACTGGAGTGGTACCCGAGCGCGGGCCCCGTCGGGCACCGCGCGCCGCCAGGTTGTCCGCCGCTTAACCCCCGGGTAAC
>JAXIPH010000091.1:0-5649 GCA_045403035.1 Thermoleophilia bacterium
CCCGGCGATCTGGGCGTGCGAGCCCACCAGGTCGCCCAGGCGGTCGAAGGCCTCGTCCATGTCCTCCACGCCGGTGAGGCCTCGGAGTGGAAGACCCCGGCCGCCATCACCAGCATCGACAGTTGATGACGCCGGCGATCGACATCGCGATCACCACGTCGATGCGCTCGAAGTGGAAGATACCCTGCCGCTCGGTCTCGCTGCGGCCCCGCACGCGCCGGCGCCGCCCGGGGACGGAAGGGACCGAGCCGCCTCACTCCTTGAAACTAGCCAAGACTACGTCTACAAATAAGCCGTGGCTAGGAAAGGTCTGACGCGCCGCCAGGTGCTGATGGGCGCCGCGCCCGTGCTCGCGGCTCTGCCGATGGCCGGCATGGCCGCGGCCCCGGCGCTGTCGGGCGGCGCGGCCGCGCGGAACGGCACGGCCGGAACCACCACGGCGGGCCACGGCCACGCCGCGATGATCGGCCCCACGGTGCCCGCTCCCGGCGGGCCCACCGAGCTCGACCGCCTGCTGATCCCGCCCCCGGCGCTCCCGCACCAGCCCGGCCGCGTCCGCAGGTACGAGCTCGTGGCCGCCGACCGCGAGATCGAGGTGGCCCAGGGGGTGACCTTCGCCGCCTGGACCTACAACGGCACGGTGCCGGGCCCGGTGATCCGGGCGACGGAGGACGACATTCTCGAGGTCGCCTTCATCAACGGGGGCTCGCACCCGCACACGATCCACTTCCACGGCATCCACCCCGCCAACATGGACGGGGTCTTCGAGGTGGTGGACCCGGGCGACTCGTTCACCTACCGCTTCCCGGCGCGCCCCTACGGCATGCAGCTCTACCACTGCCATTCGACGCCGCTGAAGAAGCACATCCACAAGGGCCTGTACGGCGCCTTCATCATCGACCCGCCCGAGCCGCGGCGTCCCGCTCACGAGCTCGTGATGGTGATGAACGGCTACGACACGGACGGGGACGGCGAGAACAACTTCTACACGGTGAACGGCAGGGCCTTCTACTACGCCAAGTACCCGATCCGGGTGCGGCGCTCGCAGACCCTGAGGATCCACCTGGCGAACCTCACCGAGTTCGACCCGATCAACTCGTTCCACCTGCACGGAGAGTTCTTCCGCTACTACCGCACCGGCAGCACCGACCAGTTCGAGTACACGGACACGGTCGTCCAGTGCCAGGGCGAGCGCGGGATCATCGAGATCGACTGGCACAACACGGGGACGTTCATGTTCCACGCCCACCAGTCCGAGTTCGCCGAGCTGGGGTGGATGGGCTACTTCGACGTCCGGGACGAATGAGCACGGAGTCGATCGGCGCGCGGGGCGGCGGCTGGGGCATGCGCCTGCTGGTGCTGGTGCCCATCGTCCTGCTGGTGGCGATCGCGGCGGCCTTCGTCTCGTCCGGCGGCTCGATCACCGGCCTGGTGGGGACCTCCCCGCCGCCGGCCGACGCGCTCGACCTGCGCCGGGTGGAGTTCCACCCCGGTGAGATCCGCGTCCTGGTGCGCAATCCACAGGCCGACGACATCACGATCGCCTCGGTCACGGTGGACGACGCGATCTACCCCTTCACGACCGACGGCCCGGACACCCTGGGGCGCCTGCGCTCCACCACGGTCGAGATCCCGTTCGACTGGGTGGAGGACGACCCGTACACGATCGGGGTCACCAGCTCGACCGGGATCCAGAGCGTGACCGAGGTGCCCGCCGCCGTGGAGACTCCGGGGGCGAGCGGCCGCAGCGTGGGCGGCTACGCCCTGATCGGCCTCCTCGTGGGGGTGGTCCCCGTCGCCCTCGGGATGCTCTGGCTTCCCTCGCTGCGGCGCGCCGATCCGCGCCTTCTGGCCGCGTTCATGGCCCTCACGGGCGGCCTCCTCACCTTCCTGGCGGTCGACGCGCTGGCGGAGGCCCTGGAGCTGCAGGCGGGGCTGCCCGGCGCGCTGGGCGGGCCCGGGCTGGTGCTGCTGGGGGTGGCGGCGAGCTACCTCGCCCTGTCCTGGGTGGCCCAGCGCTTCTCCGCCCGGGGATCGGAGTCGGGCGCGCGCGGTCAGCCGCTGCAGGGTCTCGCCCTGGCGACGCTGATCGCCGTGGGCATCGGCCTGCACAACCTGGGCGAGGGCCTCGCCATCGGGTCGTCGTTCGCGGTGGGCGAGCTGGCCCTCGGAACCTTCCTCATCGTCGGCTTCATGGTCCACAACGTCACGGAGGGCCTCGGCATCGCGGTCCCCGTGGCCGAGGGACGCTCGGTGGGGATCGGGCGCCTGGCGATCCTTGCGCTTGTCGCAGGCGCGCCGGCCATCGCCGGCGCATGGATCGGCGGCTTCCTCGTGAACGACGTCCTGGCGGTGCTGTTCTTCTCCGTCGCGGTGGGCGCCGCCCTCCAGGTGGTGGTGGAGGTGGGCCGCTACCTCGCCCGGCGTGCGCCCGGCGGCCTCGGATCCGGCTGGGTGGTGGGCGGCTTCCTCGCCGGCGTGGTGGTCATGTACCTGACGAGTCTCCTGGCGGGCTGAGGTCCCGGCCGGACACCGGGTGCAGGCGCGCCTCGTGCCCGGTGTGCTCCACCTGCAGGGTGGTGTGCTGCAGGCCGAACTCGGCGTCGAGCATCCGTGACAGCTCTCGGCGGCGAGCGTGGCAGTCCTCGTCGGGGCCCACCAGCACGTGCGCCGACAGGGCCGGGAATCCCGAGGTGATGGTCCAGATGTGGAGGTCGTGGACCTCGCGAACGCCCGGCACCGCGGCCATCCGCTCGCCCACCGCCTGGGCGTCGATCCCCTCCGGGGTGCCCTCCAGCAGCACGGCGACCGACTCGCGCAGCACCCGCCAAGAGCTGCCCAGGATCAGGACCCCGATGGCGATGGCGATGACCGGGTCGGCGCGCAGCCACCCCATGGTCAGCACCAGGATCGCGGCGGTCACCACCCCCGCTGAGCCGAGCAGGTCGGCGAAGACGTGGAGCGCGGCCGCGCGGACGTTCAGGCTCTGGCTGCCCGCGCGCCACAGGATCGTCGCGCCCACGGCGTTGACCACGAGCCCCCCGAGCCCGATCGCCAGGGTCACCGTGCCGTCGATGTCGGGTGGCGAGGAGAGGCGGCCGACCGCCTCGATGAGGATCCAGATGGCCACCGCCACCAGCGCGACCCCGTTGGCGAGGGCCGCCAGGATCTCGGCGCGCCGGTAGCCGAAGCTCAGCCCGGGCGGGGCCGCGCGCCGGGCGAGCCAGATCGCGCCCAGCGCGAGGGCCAGCGAGGCGCTGTCCGAGAGCATGTGGGCCGCGTCGGCCAGCAGCGCGAGGCTGCCCCCGACGAGCCCCCCGGCCACCTCGGCCACCGCGAAGAGGGCCGTGAGGACGAGCACCGCCGCCAGGGCGCGGGCATCCCGTGAGCGATCCGGCCCCTGCCCGTGTGCCTGCCCGTGGTCGTCGTGACGCGCCATCGACGGCGACGATGCCAGCCCCGCGTGGAGGCGTCACGCAGATGACGACCCCCGCCAAGAGCGATCCCGTATGTCACCATCCGCCGCCGTGGGAGCCGATGAGACCCCGGACATCGCGCCGAGTGCGCCCGTGCGCGAGCAGGTCGAGGCGCGCGTCGGCGTGCTGCTCGAGGCGCTGCCCTACATCCGGGAGTTCGCGGGGGCCACGATCGTCATCAAGTACGGCGGCGCGGCCATGACGACTCCCGAGCTGAAGGCGTCCTTCGCCCGCGACGTGGCGCTGCTCAAGCTGGTGGGGATGAACCCCGTGATCGTGCACGGCGGCGGCCCCGACATCTCCCGGTACTCCGACCGGCTGGGCCTCGAGGTGCGCTTCGTGCAGGGCCTGCGCGTGACCGACGCGCCCACGATGGAGCTGGTGAAGATGGTCCTCGTGGGGAAGATCAACAAGGAGATCGTGGCCCAGCTCCACCTGGCCGGCGCCCCCGCGGTGGGCCTGGCGGGCGACGACGGCGGGCTGATCGAGGCCGAGAAGGCCTCCAGCGACGAGGCCGACCTGGGCTTCGTGGGCCAGGTGGCCAGCATCGACCCGTGGGTGCTGGAGAGCCTGTCCGAGTTCGTCCCGGTGGTGGCGTCGGTGGGGGTGGGCGCCGACGGGCAGAGCTACAACATCAACGCCGACGCGGTCGCCGGCCGCCTGGCCGCGGCCCTGCGCGCCCGCAAGGCGATCTTCCTCACCGACGTCGAGGGGATCTTCCGGGACGTCGCCGACCCCGCGAGCCTCATCAGCGAGTGCCGCCTGCGGGACCTGCGCGCGCTGATGGCCTCGGGGGCGGTGGGCAGCGGCATGATCCCGAAGCTCGGGGGCGTGGTCGACGCGCTGGAGGCGGGGGTCGGCGCGGTGCACGTGCTCGACGGCCGCATCCCCCACTCGGTCCTGATCGAGATCTTCACCGAGGCCGGCATCGGCACCAAGATCACCGCGTGATCGACGAGCTCCTCGTGCAGCGGGAGGCGGCCGCCCTGATGCCCACCTACCGGCGTCAGCCGGTGGCGTTCGTGCGCGGCGAGGGGGCCTCGCTCTTCGACGCCGAGGGCCGCCGCTACGTCGACTGCATGGCCGGGATCTCGATGAACAATGCCGGCCACTGCCACCCGGCCGTGGTGGCGGCCATCGCCGAGCAGGCGGGCAGGCTCATCAACGTCTCCAACCTCTACTACTCGGAGCCCATGGTGGAGCTGGCCGAGTGGATCCGGGACCACTCGCTGGGCGGCCGGGTCTACTTCTGCAACTCCGGAGCGGAGGCGACCGAGGCGGCCCTCAAGCTCGCCCGCAAGCACGGGGGCCCGGGCCGCACCGAGGTGGTGGCGCTGGTGGACGGCTTCCACGGGCGCACCTACGGGGCGCTGTCGCTCACGGGGCAGCCCTCCAAGCAGGACCCGTTCCGCCCGATGGTGCCCGGCATCACCCACGTCGAGCGCGACGATCTCGCGGGCCTCGAGGCGGCGGTGGGGCCACGCACCTGCGCGATCGTGATGGAGGTGGTGCAGGGCGAGGTGGGCGTCCAGTTGGTGCCGCACGAGATGCTGCGCCTGGCGCGGGAGCTGGCCGACCGCCACGGTGCGCTCCTGGTGCTCGACGAGATCCAGACCGGCCTCTCGCGCACCGGCCCGCTGTGGGCCCACCGGGACGTGGGGGTGGTGCCCGACGTGATGTGCCTGGCCAAGAGCCTCGGCGGCGGCGTGCCGATCGGAGCCGTCGTGGCGCGGCCCGAGCACGATGCCGTGCTGCAGCCCGGCGACCACGGCTCCACCTTCGCGGGCAGCCCGCTGGCCTGCGCGGCCGCCCTGGCGTCGTGCGCGGTGCTGGAGGACCCGGCGCTGCAGGAGGACGTGCGGCGCAAGGGCGCGGCGCTGCTCGCCAGGCTGGAGGAGCTGGTGGCCGGCGGCCTCGCCACCGAGGCCCGCGGACGGGGACTGATGTGCGCGATCGACCTGCCGCGGGCCCGGGCGGCCGAGGCGGTGGACGGGCTGCTGCGGGAGGGCTATCTCGCCAACAACACCTCCGACCGCACCCTGCGCTTCCTGCCGCCCCTGGTCGTCGACCAGCGGGATCTGGACGGCCTGGCGGCGGCCCTCGGTCGGGTCCTGGCTGGGCTTTAACCTTGGGCGGGGGGACCTGAGCTAGCCTGGCCTCTGTTCTGGAACGG
>JAXIPH010000108.1:0-4463 GCA_045403035.1 Thermoleophilia bacterium
AGGCGCGCGGGTAGCGGCGGCGCGTGGACTCCAGAAGCTCCGGCCGGGCCCGCTCCAGCCAGCCGAGGTAGTGGTCGCGCACGCCGGGGCGCAGGTGCAGGGCGATCGGCGTGATCCACGGCGCCCCGGCCTCGACGGCCGCGGCCACGACGGCCTCGGTCATCGCGGGGGCGTCGGAGATGCCGGGCAGGATCGGCGCGATCAGGACCCCGCACGGGATGCCCGCCGCGTTCAGGCGGGCCACCATCTCCATGCGGCGGGCGGGGCTCGGCGTGTGCGGCTCGGTGGCGCGCCAGACGTCCGGGTCGAGGCATCCGATCAAGAAGGCCGCCTCGACGTCGGTGCGCTCGCGCGCCTCGCGCAGGAGGTCGATGTCGCGCCCGATCAGGGTCGACTTGGTGAGGATCGAGAACGGGTTGCGCGCCTCCGCCAAGGCCTCCACGATCCCGCGCGTGAGCCGGTAGCGGCCCTCCACCGGCTGGTAGGGGTCGGTGTTGGTGCCCATCGCCACGGTGTCGCCACTCCAGCGCGGCGCGGCCAGCTCCGCGCGCAGGCGCTCGACCGCGTTGACCTTGATCACGATCCGGCGGTCGAAGTCGTCGCCCATGCCGAGCCCCAGGTACTCGTGGGTGGGTCGCGCGAAGCAGTAGACGCAGGCGTGGCTGCACCCCCGGTAGGGGTTGACCGTCCACTGGAAGGGCAGGCCGGCGGCGGCCGGGACGTGGTTGAGGAGGCTGCGCGCCCGGACGTGCAGCAGCTCCAGCCCGGCCAGCTCGCCGCGGCCCGGCTGGCGCTCCGCGTGGCCCAGCAGGTCGGGGCGGCCGCCGTCGTCGTCGGCGAGGCGCCACCGGAGCTGATCGCGTCCATCCGCGGGGGCGGGTCGCGGCATCGCGCGATCCTAGCGAACATACGTTCGTATCGCCACCGGAAGGATCGCCCGGCCTCCGTACCCCCAGGGGGTATAACCCCACCATGACCGACCTCACGCGCACCGCCATCGCGGCCACCGCCCACTGCCTCACCGGTTGCGCCATCGGCGAGGTGGCCGGCCTGGCCATCGGCACCGCCCTGGGATGGGGCGCCGCGCCCACGATCGTCCTCGCGGTGGGGCTGGCCTTCGTCTTCGGCTACGCGTTCACGATGGCGGTGGCCTTCGCCGCCGCCGTGCCGGTCAACCGGTGGCTGATCGCCCGGGGGAGGGGCCACGCCGTGGTCCACGGCCATCACGCCCACGGCTTGTGACCTCCACCCGCCCCACGTACTCCGTGCCCTGCCGGCGCAGCTCCAGCAGGTCGTTGCCCGAGGAGTGACACCAGGCTGGCAGGTCCACCTCGATCAGGGGGTCGTCGGCCAGGAGCTCGATGACCTCGCCGGGCTCGGCCCGCCGGGCGGCGCGGTCGATGAGGTGGATGGGCACCGGGCACCAGGTGCCGAGGGCGTCCACGATGCGCGCGCTCACGGCGTCAGGGGGCTGATGGCGCGCAGGGCGGCGACGGCCTCGGCGAACGCGGCCACCGCCCGATCGACCTCGGCCTCCGTCGTCGAGGAGCGGAGCGTGAAGAGCACGGCCGAGTGGGTCCAGGGCGGCTCCAGGCCGATCGCCTCGAGCGCCGGCGCGGCCTTGCCGGCGTTGGCCGTGCACGCCGATCCCGGCGAGGCCGCCACGCCCCGCTCCGCGAGGGCCAGGGTGAGGGTCTCGCCCTCCACCCAGCCCGCCGACACCTGCACGTGACCGGGGATCCGCGCCTCGCGCGGCCCGTTCAGGCGCACGTCGGGCACCGCCAGCAGGCCGGCCAGCAGCCGGTCGGAGAGGGCGCGCATCCGGGCGGCGCGAGCGTCCATCTCCGCGAGGGCGATCTCGGCGGCGGCCCCGAGGCCGACGATGGCCGGCAGGTTCTCGGCTCCGGCCCGCTTGCCGGCCTCCTGCAGCCCTCCCTCGATGAGCGGGTGCAGCCGCGCGCCCGGCCGCACGGCCAGGGCCCCCACCCAGGGCGGCGCGCCCACCGATCCGCCGCCGATGGGCACCGCGTCGGCGTCCCATCCCATGGCGTCCACCGGGACGAGCCCTGCGGTCTCGCCGGCGTCGATCATCACGCGCGCCTCGGGCCGCACGGCGCGGGCCGCCGACACCAGGGCGGGCGGGTCCTGCAGCGTGCCGATGTCCGGCTGCCCGTGCACCACCGCCACCAGGGCCGTGTCGTCGCGCGCGGCCGCGGCGAGTGCGGCCGGATCCACGAACCCCTCCCCGTCCACCGGCACCAGGTCGAGCTCGGCGCCCTCGCGCACGGCGCTCCGGCAGGCCGCCACCGTGGCCGGGTGCTCCACCGCGCTCGCCACGATGTGACGCCCGAGGGCCCGGTTGGCCCGCAGCAGCCCGGTGATCGCCAGGTTGCGGGCCTCGGTCGCGCCCGAGGTGAAGATGATCCACTCCGGCTCGGCGCCCACGAGGGCGGCCATCTGATCGCGGGCCCGCTGCAGCGCCTCGGCCGGCAGGCGCCCCCACTCGTGCAGGCTCGACGGGCTGCCCACCTGCGCGCCCAGGAACGGCCGCATGGCCTCGACCACCCGGGGGTCGAGGAGCGGCGCCGCCGCGTGGTCGAGGTAGGCGGGGGGCCCGTTCACCGGCCCTCGGCCAGGCGGTGGGCGAGGGAGGGGGGCAGCCCCGCCTTCAGGATCGCGTTCTGGGCCGCCGCGACGTCGTAGGGCGTGCGCCGGAACTCGATCGCCCCCTCCTCGGGGTCGTAGATCGCCCAGGCGGCGCGGGCGTCGCCGTCGCGCGGCTGGCCCACCGCGCCCGGGTTCACCAGCCAGCGCCCCTCGCTCAGGTCGAGCCGCCCGTCGGCCGGGACGCCGGGGCTCTCCATGGCGCCGTCGGTGGTGAGCCGCCAGGCGAAGGGCACGTGGGTGTGGCCGACCAGGGTGAGCGCCACGCGGCGGTCCTCCAGGGCGACGCGCGCCTGCTCCATCGTGAGGACGTACTCCCACACCGGGTCGCGGGGGCTTCCGTGGAAGAGCGGCACGACGCCGCCCGTGTCCTCCGGGCTCAGCTTCTCGAGGATCGTCTGCCCGGAGCGCCCGATCGCCTCGCGGGTCCACTCCAGCGCCGAGCGGGCGTCGTCGGAGAACACCTCGAGCGCG
The DNA here is from genome assembly GCA_045403035.1 of Thermoleophilia bacterium. Taxonomy (GTDB): domain Bacteria; phylum Actinomycetota; class Thermoleophilia; order Miltoncostaeales; family Miltoncostaeaceae; genus CAVXDY01. Next base: position 3,139 of record JAXIPH010000108.1, read on the forward strand.
GCGCGCCCGCTGGCCCCGAGGTCGTGGTTGCCGGCGATGCAGCGCTCGGAGTGGCCCATCGCCACCTCGATGCAGTGGCGCGGGTCGGCCCCGTAGCCCACCAGATCGCCCAGGCACCACCACGACCCGGCGCCCGCCTCGCGCGCGGCGCGGAGCGTTGCGTCGAGCGCCGGGCGATTGCCGTGGATGTCGCTGAGGATCGCGACCGGGGACGTGACGGGCACCTCCGTCGTGGCGGATCGTGCGGGCTACGATAGTGCCGTGCGGCGACAGCGGCAGAGGCGCCTCCGATGGCTGCCGGACGAGCCGCGACGCCGCGCCGCCGGGTTGGCGGTGGTCGCCGCCGCCGGGGCGGGCGGCATCGTCGGGCTCCTGCGCTGGAAGCTCTGGAGCGCGGGCATCCCGGCCCCGGAGCCCACGCGCCTGACCGACTGGTTCGACCCGGCCGAGCTGGCCCGCAACCGCGACTACCGGCGGGGGATCTGGACGATGGCGGCCATCGGCGTGCCGCTGGCGCCGGCCGTCGCCGTGGGCGCCGCCCTGCTGGGAGGGCGCTGGCGCCCGAGCGTCGTGCGCGCGGCCCGTGGCCGTCCATGGCGTGCCGGCCTCATCTTCGGCGTCGGGCTCTCGGTGGCCACGATCGTGGTCGCGCTCCCGCTGTCGATCGCCCGCTACGCCTGGGGGCGCGACTACGGCATCGTGACCCAGCCCGTCCCGGGCTGGCTCCTCGACCTGGCCAAGGGCGTCGGCGTGCAGGCGGTGATCGCGGGCGCGGTCGGAGCCGCGGTGGCGGTGGCGATCGGGCGCCTGCCGCGGGCGTGGTGGGCGGCGGTCGCGGTGGGGGCCGCGGCCCTGGTCTACGCCCTGTCGCTGCTGTCGCCCCTGGTGCTCGAGCCGCTCTTCCAGCGCACCGAGCCGCTGCGCGACCCGGCGCTGCGCGCCCAGATCCTCGAGCTGGCGGATCGCGCGGGGGTGGAGGCCGACGACGTGGAGGTCAACGACGCGTCCACGCGCACCACGGCCGCCAACGCCTACGTGTCCGGGCTCGGCGGCAGCCGCCACATCGTGCTCTACGACACCCTGCTGCGGGACTTCCCGCGCGACCAGGTGCGCATGGTGGTGGCGCACGAGCTGGGCCACGTGAGCCGCCGGCACGTCCTCAAGGGATCGACCTGGGCCGCGGCCCTGCTGGTGCCTGGCGCCCTGATGTGCTTTGCCGTCGTGGGCTGGCGTACGGGCTTCGGAGCGCCGGGGCGGGACGCAGCGGGCTGCGACCTGGTGCTGCGGCGGCTGGCGGTGGTCGCCGCCACCGCGGCCGTGCTCTC
>JAXIPH010000115.1:0-4261 GCA_045403035.1 Thermoleophilia bacterium
CAGCGAGGTGACATTGACGTCGGCCATGAGGTTCATCTCGCCGCGCTGGCTTCCGAGTCCGCCACCGAGACCTGACGCCATTTAGAACATCCCTTCCCGGGTCATGGTGCCGATCAGCTCGTTGGCGAATCCCTCGAGCTCGCCGGCGAAAAGCCGTACCCGGTTGACGTAGAGGTTGTAGGCGATCACCGCCGGGATCGCGGCCGCGAGGCCGGCGAACGTCGCCACCAGCGCTTCGGCGACGCCCGGCGCTACAGCGGCGAGGTTGCCCGAGCCCTTGGTGGCGATCCCGGTGAACGCGTTGATGATGCCGATGGTCGTGCCGAGGAGGCCGAGCAGCGGGCTCACCGAGCCGATGGTCGCGAGCCAGGGAATGTAGTGGCCGAGCAGGTCCCGCTCGGCCGCGACCTCCTTCCCCAGCACCATCTTCAGCGCCTCGAGCTGGGTCATGGAGAGCGAGCTCCGGTCGGCCCCCCGCTCCTCGCGCAGCGCGCCCGGACGCAGCTCGGAGTAGAAGGTGATGGCCTCGCGGAACAGCCGATTGTAGGGGGACGGCGGCTGCTTCATGACGGCGTGGTAGGCGTCCTGCAGCCGCGTGGTGCGCTCCATCTCGGCGAAGAAGCGGTCGGCCTGCCGGTTGAGGCGCCGGAACTGCCACCACTTGAGGATGATGATGAACCAGGAGACCAGGGAGAAGATCGCCGTGATGACGAGGACGATCTTGGTCTCGAGACTGGCGGTGAGCACCAGCTCGAGCGGCGTGCGGGGGATCGCGCCCCCGGCCTGAAGGATCACCGGCCCTCCTTGCGGAACCAGTCCACCAGCTGGGGGAGCCCGTCGTCGAAGCCGACTTCAGGCTTCCAGCCGAGGACCCTGCGGGCCTTGCTCACGTCGAGCGAGCTGCGGAACAGCTCGCCGGCGCGGGCCGGCGCGAACTCGATCTCAGGCTTGCGGCCCATCACCCGTCCCACCATCTCCGCCAGCTCGAGCACGTTGGTTTGCTTCGCGGTGGCGATGTTGAACGCGGTAGCGTCGATGCCGTCACCGGCGGGGACCGCGGCCGTGCTCGCCAGGACGTTGGCCCGCGCGACGTCCCGGACGAAGACGTAGTCGCGAGTCTGGAGGCCGTTGCCGAATACCGTCAGCGGGCGATCCTCCAGCAGCCGGGAGACGAAGATCGAGACCACCCCGGCCTCGGACTTGGGGTCCTGCCGGGGCCCGAACACGTTGGCGTAGCGCATGGCCACCGCCTCGAAGCCGCGGAGGGCGGCGAGCGCGCGCATGTAGTACTCGCCGGCCAGCTTGCTCACGCCATAGGGAGAGATCGGGGCCTTGGGAGCGGTCTCCGGGGTCGGCACGACCTCCGGGTCTCCATAGACCACGCCGCCACTGCTCGCGAAGACGACCCGCCGCACTCCGCCGGCGCCGGCGCCATCGAGGAGGTTCACCAGTCCGACCACGTTGATGCCCGCGTCCAGCGCGGGCTCGTCCACCGACACCCGCACGTCGATCTGGGCGGCGTGGTGGTTCAGGACGGTGAATCCCCCCTCGGCCAGGAGCCGGCGGGCGTCAGGAGACCTGATGTCGCCGCGGACGAAGCGGGCGCCGGACGGGATGTTGCGTTCCTTGCCGCGGGAGAGGTCGTCGAGCACCACCACCTCCCAACCACCGGCCAGATACGCTTGCGCGATGTGGGAGCCGATGAACCCTGCGCCGCCGGTGACCAGAACCCGGCCGCTCATTCGCTGACTCTCGCCATGGGATCTCCAATGGGGGCTCGATGAACCGCGGGGGACGCGGAACAGCCCGCAATGTAGGGAGGTGTGGCCGCTCGACGGTAGGGCGGATGGGCAGTCGCCGGACAGGTGCGCCGCGGAAGGCGGTGACAAGGAAGCAGACGGCCCCGAACGATGGCGGAACGGCGGAACGACGGTACGGCGGAACGTTAGCTCCAAATGGCGCGACCCTCCGATGTCCTGGGACACCGGAGGGTCGAGCCGTTCGCCTTCCGCCGTACCGCCGTTCCGCCGTTCCGCTTACGGCAGCTTGGCCACCTGACGGGCTTCGGTGCCCGGCGCGATGTCCGGGGAGATGATGTTGAGCAGCCGCGCCGTGGCGGACCGCTCGCGGACGTGCACCACCTGGAGCGTGGCCATCACCTCGTCGATCCGGATGGTTCCGTCGCTGAGGCGCTCCGGCTGGCGGCGGACCTCGAACAGGTCGCCGGGAGCGACGCCGTCCTGGCGGCCCTTGTCGAGAAACACGACCATCTGCGGCACCTTCAGGTCCTGACGGCCCGACCCGCCGAGCAGGGTGGCGCGGACGCCACCGCTCACCGGGGCGGCCTTGGCGCTGCCGGGCTCGCCGAACTTCTCCAGCGGGAGCACGCCCTGGCCACCGCGGATGGGACCGTACACCGCGATCACACTCGCCACGTAATTCCCATCCGCCGTATCGGTCACCTGGATCATACCGCTGGGGATGATCACGTCGCCGTAGTGGCGCACTTCGCGGCCGATCTGCACCACCAGCAGCGAGTCGCCCACCTGATAGGTGGCGCCCTTCGGCGCTGAGACCGCGACGATCGCGTACGGCAACGCGTTGGTGTTCTGTGCTACCGCGCCGATCTGCGGCGGAGTCACCCGTCCGAGCATCTTGCCGAACGGCAGCTTCTGGTTCTCGGTCAGAAAGCCCGACGAGTAGAACTCGCTCCGGCGGAGCGCCCGGTAGGGCTTGTCGGTGTACGACTTGAGGGTCTCGTGCAGCATATCACCCGGGCGGGGTCCGAAGAGCGGCTCGGCCTCCTCCGCATCGCGGCTCTGCGTGAGCGATGCCAGGCTCGCCGGCGCCTGCTCCTGCTCCCCCGTCTCGGTGCTCGCTGCGGGAGACTCGGCCACCTCGTCGCTCACCGGTCCGGCGGCGGACGCGGCGGAATCCTGGACCGGCGCAGGGGTATCCTCGGCCGGCACGGAGGCCACCGCCTCGGCGCCGGACAGCCGAAGGATCTCACCCGGGTAGATCCAGTGCGGATCCTCGACCACACTGGTGTTCATCCGGTAGATGTCGGGCCAGAGGAACGGGTCGCCGCGGTAATGGCGGGCCAGGTCCCAGAGGGTATCGCCCTCGCGGACGGTATGGCTCTGGGTGGAGGTGTCGTGCACCGCGGCCGTAGCCGTGTCTTTCGCGGCGGCCGTGGAGGTGTCTTGCGCGGCGGCCATGGCCGTGTCTTGCACGGCGGCCGTGGAAGTGTCTTGCGCGGCGGCCATGGTGGGGCCGGCGGCCAGCGCGATCGCGCCCAGCCAAGACCAATGGAACGTGCGCTGCATCGGGATCTCCCGGAAGGGACGGACTTCTCGACGGTTCAGGGCGAACCCGAGCAAATCCAACGCCAGGCGAGGGAGGGGGCTACGACGGCGACCCAACAATTGGGCAGAGAACAACTTAGCTAGCGCCCTCGGGTGCCTCAGGGCCCTCCTGGCGGGGCCTTCCCCCCGCGCCCCGCGAGAGCGGCTGGCAACTCCCCATGCCGTTGCCGGATCCGAGCCGGCGACTTCCCGGCCCCGGGTGTCATCCCAAGTGGAGCGAAGGGGCCATCACCTTGCGCATGGCTCCTTCGCCCCGCTCAGTATGACACCCCTGATCAGAACGGAAGGTCGTCGTCTTCCGCGTCGAGTGCCTCGGGAAAATCCTCGAACGACTGATCCTTCCCCTTCGGGGCCGACGCCGCCGCCGCCACCTTGTTGGCCGGGGTGAACGATTCCGAGCCGTCGCTCTTGCCGCTCAGAAGGATGACCTCCCGGGCGGTGATCTCGGTGGTGTACCGGGTCTGGCCTTCGCGGTCCTGCCAGGAGCGGTACTCGATGCTCCCCTCGACGTAGATCTTGTCGCCCTTCTTGCAGTACCGCTCGGCGAGATCCGCGAGGCTCGAGCCCTTGTTGTTCCACAGAATCACGCGATGCCACTCGGTCTTCTCCTGCTGCTCGCCCGACTGGTTCTTCCACCGGCGACTGGTGGCCAGTGACAGGGTAGCCACCCGCGAACCATTCGAGGTGCTGCGGACTTCGGGGTCCGCGCCCAGGTTCCCGATCAGAATGACTTTGTTCAGACTGCGGCTCACATGCACCTCCAGGATGCTGACGATGGGCCCTTCGTGCCGACCCGGATAAAATGCAGTTCCAGCGATGTCTTGCCAACCAGAGTCATGCCGCCGGTGTCCCCGTCACGCATGTTGGCGCAGCAGGAGACGTAACACCAGGGCGTC
>JAXIPH010000282.1:0-12294 GCA_045403035.1 Thermoleophilia bacterium
TGTGCGCGCATCTCGATGATCTGCTCGTTCACCTCCGCGCCGATCAGCAGCGAGACGCAGGTGAGGAAGAGGAAGATCAGGTAGATCGCGGCGCTGGCCAGCGCGCCGTAGATGCTCTCCAGGCGGCCGAAGTTCTCGACGTAGAGGGCGAAGAGCCGGTTGACGCCCACCCACAGGCCAACGGCGACGACCGCCCCGGGGAGCTCCGAGAGGAGCGACCGGCGCGGCGCGTTGGGCCCGTAGTGGTACACGGCCGCGGTGAAGAGCAGCAGGCTGGCCGTTCCGATCAGGTACAGGAACCGCCCGGCCACGTTGGGCGCGCCGCGGCCGAAGATCTCCTCCGCCAGGCTCTCCACCAGGCGCGAGCCGCCCACCAGGGCGAGCGTCGTGGCCAGTACCAGGACGCCCGTGAGGAGGGCCAGGATCAGCGCGACCAGCTTGCCGCGCACCCACGGCCGGTGGGGCACGTCGCGCGCCCGGTCGAGCCCGCCCACCAGCGCGCCCATGACGTTGGCGGACACGTACAGAGCGGCGATCAGACCGATGCTCAGGAACAGGGCGGCCTGGCCGGTGTTCGCGGTGGCGGATCTGAGCGAGGACCGCAGGATCTCGCGCAGCTCCACCGGGATCGCGTTGTCGGCGTCGTCCGCCAGGAACTCGTCGAACGTGTCGGGCTGGGCCACGAGCCCGACCACCGAGACCAGCACGAACAGGAACGGGACCGTCGCCAGGAACGCGTTGTACGCGAACTGGCTCCCCACGCCGGTGATGTCGTCCGCGGCGGCGCGGCGGGTCGTGCCGATGACCAGGGTCGTGAGCCAGGCGCCGAGCCGGCGAACCGGGTTCGTGGCGGTGCGGAGCCACGATCTGTTGCTGGGCAGGGTGGTCACGGGGCGGTGGATAGCGGGGATCCCCCCCATGCGCAAGCCGATCCCCGCGGTTGTCCTGGTCGAAAGACTCCCCCTTCGGCCGGGTTCGTCACGATCGCGACCATCCCCCCGGGGGGCGCAGAGATCGCCCGGTCTCGGGCACCCTTCCAGTCGAGGGTCGTTCCCACTGCCCCCGCGCGGCAGTTCGGAGGCTCGTGGCGCTCGGGCACAGCGCCCCGAGCCTCCCGGGCAACGTTCCCCCGGCAACGGGGTCGAGCGTCGGAACGGCCCTCACTCCCTTTCCGCCTGTGGGGGCGCAGCGGGCGGTATCGTGACCGGGTGCTGATCGGGTTCGTGGGCGCCGGCCTGATGGGCGCCGGAATGGTGCGAAACCTCGCCGCCTCCGGACACGAGGTGCGCCTGTACGCGCGCACCCCCTCTCGGGCCGCCGGCCTGCCCGCCACCCTCGCCCCCTCGGTGGCCGAGGCCCTCTCGGGCACCGACCTGGCCTGCTCGTGCGTGACCGATTCCGAGGATGTGCGCGAGGTCGTGGCGGGCATGCTCGCCGCCGCCACCCCACCGCCGGTGCTGGTGGAGCTGAGCACCATCGCCCCCGCCGTCGCGCGCGAGCTGTCCGAGGAATGCGCGCGCCACGGCGTCGCCTACCTCGATTGCCCGGTGAGCGGGGGGCCCATGGGCGCGGAGGCGGGGACGCTCGCGATCATGTGCGGCGGGGACGCCGACGCTCTCGCGCGCGCCGCGCCGGCCCTCGATGCGATGGGAGACCCGGCCAAACGCTTCCACTGCGGCCCCGTGGGCCTCGGGCTCGTGGCCAAGCTCGTGGGCAACCTGCTCGTGGGCATCATCTCCACCGGCACCGCGGAGGCGTTGGGAGTGGGGCAGCGCGCGGGCCTCGACCCGGCGCTCGCCCGTGAGGTCCTGATGAGCTCCTCAGGGGATTCGTGGCAGCTGAGGAATCTCTTCCCCCGCGTCCTGGAGGGCGATCATCGGCCCGTCTTCACGACGCGCAACCTGCTGAAGGACCTGGGTCACGTCCGTGACCTGGCGGGCGCCCCTCTGACGATGGGCGATACGGCGCGCGGCCTGCTGGAGCAGGTGCCCCCCGACCTCGACTACGGCGCCGTGGCGCGCCTCTTGATGGACCTGCCCGAGTAGGAGCTGGGCTACTTCGACTGGGAGAGGAGCACGGCGAGGTCGGCGTAGGAGAGGCCGTCCGGCGCATCCGGGAGCCCCAGATCGTGCTCGACCGCCAGGGCCAGGGCCTTCGCCCGGTCCAGGACCGACTTGTGCACCGGCTGGCCGGGGGCCGTCTCGGCGATGCGCTTGGCCTCGTTGCGGAGCTGGTTGAGGTCCGCGGCCGGTGAGTTGAAGCTCGGCTTGGCCGGCGGGCTCCAGGTGGGGACGTCGGTCTGCTCGGTGGGAGCGTCGGTCTGCTCGGTGCTCACCGCTCCCACGATACCGCACGCCCCGAGGGACGCGTCTCAGGCCACGCGCGCCCGCCGGCTCGCGCGCTCCATCAGGGCCTCCTGCGAGTTCAGGGGCGTCTCCCCCGGCTGGGGGCGGATCCGCCGCCAGGTGCCGTCGGACCCGAGCTCCCACCCGAGGACGGTGTCCGCGAGCTGAAGGTCGATGACGGCCTGGAGCTCCCGGCAGGCCACCGGGTCCTCGACCGGGGCGACCAGCTCGACCCGGTTGTCGAGGTTGCGGGCCATCATGTCCGCCGACCCGATCCAGTATCCGGTCTCGCCGGCGGCGGTGATGGCGAGGATCCGGGCGTGCTCGAGGAAGCGCCCGACGATCGAGATCACCCGGACGTTCTCGCTCACCCCCGGCACGCCGGGCCGCAGCCCCGCGATGCCGCGCACGATCAGGTCGACCGGCACGCCCGCCTGCGAGGCGCGGTAGATCGCGGCGATGACCGGGCCGTCGATGATCGAGTTCATCTTCATGAAGACGCGCGACGGCGAATCCTGCGAGTGGGCCTCCACCGCCCGGTCGATCTCGTCCAGGATGCCGTCGCGCAGGTGCGCGGGAGCCACCAGCACCTTGCGGTAGCGCGGGGGCCGCGCAAAGCCGGTGAGGTGGTTGAAGAGATCGGCCACGTCCTCCGCCAGGTCCTCCCGGCAGGTGAAGAGGCCGAGGTCCGTGTAGAGGCGCGCCGTCGAGGGGTTGTAGTTGCCCGTCCCGATGTGGACGTAGCGGCGCACCCGATCGCCCTCGCGCCGGACGACCAGGGCGACCTTGGCGTGCGTCTTCAGGCCCGAGAGCCCGTACACCACGTGGACCCCGGCGCGCTCCAGCGCCCGCGCCCACTGGATGTTGCGCTCCTCGTCGAAGCGTGCCTGCAGCTCCACCAGGCAGACGGTCTGCTTGCCCTGCTCGGCGGCGCGCATCAGCGCGGGGACGATGGGCGAGTCTCCGCTCGTGCGGTACACGGTCTGCTTGATGGCCAGGACGTCCGGGTCCTCGACGGCCTGTTCCACGAAGCGGTCGACGCTGGTGTCGAAGTCGTCGTAGGGGTGATGCACGAGCACGTCGCCGGCCCGGATGACGGCGAACATGTCGCTGCGCTCGCCCGGCTCGGCTTGCAGGCGAGGCTGGGTGCGGGGCTCCCACGGGGTGTCGCGCAGCGACGCCCGGTCGAGGCTGGCCAGGTGCCAGAGCGCGGTCATGTCGAGCGGCCCCGGGGTGCGGTACGTCTCGAGGGTCCCCACCTCGAGCGCCAGCTCGAGCTCGGCGACGAGGTCGTCGGAGGCGCCCTCCTCCACCTCCAGGCGCACCACGTGGCCGAAACGCCGGCGACGCAGCTGGGCCTCGACCGCCCCGATGAGGTCGTCGGACTCGTCGGAGATCGAGAAGTCCGCGTCGCGCGTGACCCGGAAGCGGATGCTCTCGGTGACCTCCATGCCCGGGAAGAGGCGCTCGACATGCCCCTCGATCAGGTCCTCCATGAACACCAGCCGCTCCCCGGCGGCGAGCAGGCGAGGCAGCTTCGGCGGCACCTTGACGCGGGCGAAGCGGGTCTCGCCCTTCACCGGGTCGCGCACCCGCAGCCCCAGGTTCAGCGACAGCCCCGAGATGTAGGGGAAGGGCAGCCCCGGTCCCACGGCGAGGGGCGTCAGGACGGCATAGACCTCGCGGTCGAAGCGCTCGTCCAGGGCGCGGCGCTCGGCCTGGGTCAGGTCGTCGACGGTGGTGACCTCGATGCCCGTCTCCGCCAGCGCCGGGCACAGATCCTCGCGCCAGATCCGGCTCTGCTCGGCCGCGAGACCCGCGACCCGCCGCGCGATGCTTCCCAGCACGTCCTCGCGCGACAGCCTGTCGGGGGTCGAGGGCATTCGGCGCGCCTCGAGGGCGTCCTGCACCGACGCCACGCGCACCATGAAGAACTCGTCCAGGTTGCTCGTGAAGATGGCGAGGAACTTGCACCGCTCCAGCAGGGGGATCTCCGGGTCGCTGGCCAGGGCCAGCACCCGGGCGTTGAAGTCGAGCCAGGAGAGCTCACGGTTGATGTAGAGCGCCGGGTCGGTCAGATCGACCGCGACCGGCGCCTCGCGGGCGGTCGTCATCGAGGCACATGATGACCGCCCGCGCGCGCCACGGGAAGCCCCCGCGCGCCGGGCGTTACGGCCCGCGCCGCGCGGTGAGCGTGTAGCGGGCGGCCTCGCCCGCCCCCTGGACCTCGAGCGTGTAGACGCCGCCGGCCGGGGCGGTGACGGTGAGCCGCTCGTCCGATGCCGGTCCCAGCGACGCCCCCGACAGCCAGGCCCGGGAGAAGTCCGGGCCCCGGCGCCGGGCCGGAGTGCCCGGCCGCCAGAGGGCCAGATCGAGGTCGGCGGCGGCCGGTCCGGTGAGCTCGGCGGTGAGCGCCTGGCCGGTCCGCAGGACCACCCGGAAGCCGTCGCGCGGGTCGGCGTGGGAGCCCACCTGCCCGGCGACGGTGGCCGCGACGGGGCCCTGGCCTCCCAGGAGCGGGGGCGTCCGCGCCGCGAGCCGGGTGTCGTCGTTCGGCTCGGGGTCCTCCCGCGGCGGCGGGGCGGCCGCCAGCGCGGCGGCGAGGTCCAGCGCGCCGGCGCCGCTGCCCACGTCGGGCCCACCGGGCGGGACGTCGCGGGCGGTCTCCACGAGGACCGCCCACACCTGCTGCGCCGACAACCCCGGCCGCTGGGCGATGAGGCGTGCGGCGGCGCCCGAGACCACGGCGGCCGCCATGGAGGTGCCGGTGCGGGCGACGAGCCCGTCCCCGGCGCGGCCGGCGGCGATCCTGGGCGCGGTGGAGAGGATGGCCTGGCCGGGCGCCGCGAGCGCCACCTGGGGGCCGCGTGCGGAGATCGCGATCGGGCGTCCGGAGCGGCCCAGCGCGGCCACGGCCAGCACGTGCCGGTAGGCCCCCGGGTAGTCGGCGCCGCCGAGCGCCCCGGAGTTCCCCGCCGCGGCCACCACCAGGGCGCCCCGGCGGACGGCCGAGTCGATCGCCTCCTGCTCGACGCGCGAGGCGCCGCGGCCCCCGAAGGAGATGTTGATCACCCGCGCCCCGCGGGCCGCGGCGTACCGCACGCCGCGCACCAGGGACGTCGTCGTGGTGTTGCCCGTACCGTCGGCGATCACCACCGGCAGGATCCGTGCCGCCGCCACGCCGCTGCCGCCGATGCCGTTGCCCGACAGCGCCGCGATGATCCCCGCGACGTGGGTGCCGTGGCCGTCCGGATCGACGCCCGCATCGCGTCGTGCGGGCAGGAATGACCGGCCGCCCGGGGCGATCGCGCCCGCCAGGTCGGGCGCGCCCGCGTCCACCCCCGTGTCGAGCACCGCCACCAGCGGTCGCAGGCCGTGCTCGGGCGGGGGCGTCCAGCCGATCTGGGAGAGGTACCGCTGCGCCGGAACCTGCGGATCGGGGCGGGGGGCCTGGCTCGCCGGAGGGGCGGCCGGCGGCGGAGGGGGGGCCGCGACCGCGGCCGCGATCACGGCCTCAGACCCTCCAGCGGACGGCCACGAGGATCAGGCCGACGATCAGGACCAGCGCAACCAGCAGGCCCGCGAGGACGGACAGCCCCACCACCAGGGGGATGAGGACGACGATCCCCTGCGCGATGGCAACGATCCACAAGACGTCCCGCAGCAGCCCCGGGGACACCCTCGTCGCCAGCCAGGAGGAGACGACCAGCAGCGCGACCGCCAGGGCCGCCAGCAGCACGGCGCTGGGACGCCAGGCGATGAAGGCGACGACCTCAACGAGGGCCACGAGGCCCGCCAGCAGGAGGCGCCGCCCCCTCAGCCAGCGGCTCGCCCGCCCGCGCAGGGTGGTGGGTCGCACCTCGATGACGAGCGGATCGGCCATGCACCGATCTTAGCTCGGCGGGCTACGACCGGACCGCGCCCTCGAGGTCGGCGGAGACGCGCATGTAGAGGCGCTCCATGTCGATGCCGGCGCAGGCGTGCCGCCACTCGGCGGCGAAGTCGCGGGGCGCCAGGGCCTCCTCGACCTCGTCCAGTCCATCGAGCACCCGCAGGAGCGCGGCGGTCATCTCGGGGTCGTAGAGGACGCCCGCCTCGTCGCCGAGCTCGGCGCGTGCCTGGTGGAGCGGCTTCCCCCCGCGGAACGGGCGACGGCCCGTCATCGCGTCATAGGAGTCGCAGAGCGCGACGAGCCGCCCGAGCGAGGGGATGTCGTAGCCGCTGAGGCCCGCGGGGTAGCCGCTGCCGTCCCACCGCTCGTGGTGCGCGCGCACGCCGTCCACCGCCGCCGGCGCGAGGTGCATCTCCGCGAGGGCGTCGGCGCCCCAGCCGGGGTGGCGCCGGATGAGCTTCCACTCCTCACGGGTCGGGGGCTCCGCCTTTCGCAGGACCTCGTCGGGCAGGCCCACCTTGCCGATGTCGTGCACGAGGCCGGTCATGTGGGCAAGGGCCACGTCCTCGGGCGCCCACCCGAGCTCCTCGGCCAGCAGGTAGCAGAGGCGGCCGACCCCGGCCGAGTGCTGAGCGGTGTACCGGTCGCGCAGGTCGACCATCGCCACCAGCACCGGGATGGTGCCGCTGGCGACGTCGTTCAGGCGGGTGACGGCCCGGTCGGCGCGCTCGGAGGCGCGGCGCTCACCACGAGCCGCGGTCTCGGCCATCTGGAGGGCGTCCGCCGTGCCCATCACCGCGTCCTCGCGGGCCCGCACCGCCTCCTCGCGCTCCAGCACCGCGCGCTCCCGGGCGCTCATCGCCTCGTTCATCCTTCGCGAGCGATCGATCAGGCAGAGGAGCAGGGCGATCGCGATCGCCGCGATGCCGCCGGCCACGATCTTCTGCGGCGCTCCCTGGACGCCCGCCGCCAGGCTCACGAATCCGATCAGGATCGTGGAGCCGATCAGGTCCGCGCCCACCATCGGCCTCAGGAGGCGCCGCCACACCTCGCGCGGCGGCTCCCCGTCCTGAAGCGCCATCATCCCGCTCACGAGGACATGGTTGACCAGGGAGAAGGTCGCCGCCGCGAGGAACGCCGCGGCGAACCAGGCGGGATCGGTGGGGTCGGTCGCGAGGCCCGCCGCGGACGCCAGGTCGAAGGCGCCGACCGCGCACGCCGCGGCCACGAGGAAGCCCCAGGAGTGGGCGTGAGAGGCCGCCGGCGACCATGTCGACATGCGTGTGACGATAGCCACAGCCGGTTCGTCAGGCGATGGTTCCGCATAGTTCCGTAAGCCGGATTGCGCGATCTTGCAGTCAATCATCACCCTTAAGGGGGATGGCGGGGCTCGGAGCCTTTCTCCCGTCTCGCATCGCGGTCGCGAATTGCGTCGCGAAGATTCGCAACCTCGCGCGCCCTCGCCCCCCGGACGGACGATCGGGCGGGCGTAGGCCTGGGCGAATCACGCATTTCTGCGGCCCGAAGGTCCAGATCCCCCCCGGGCCGGGGGAATTGGCGATTTCGCGAAGCCTCCCGACCGCCGAAAGCGCGCGCCCAGCCATCAGGCGGGGGTCACCACGGCCCGGAATCCACCTCCCGGCCACCCACGGGAGGCGGCAGCCGCGCTCGCGCGATCCGGGTAGAGCCCGGCGAGGCACGATCCGCTGCCGCACAGGAGCACCGCGCCGGCCCCCGAGGCCGCGAGGGCGCGGGCGGCGGCCCCGAGGCCCGGCGCCAGGGTGAGCGCCGCCGGCCAGAGGTCGTTTCGCGCCCAGGCAGCGAGTGCGGGGAGGCCGGGCGGCGGCTCGCCCGGGGGGTGGGGCGCGGGCCTGGGCAGCCGGTCGAAGGCCCGGTACACCGCGGCGGTGGAGAGCCCCGCCTCCCCCTTCACGAGGAGCGCGGCGAACTCGGGGGCGGACGCCCTCCGCAGGCGCTCGCCGCGGCCCTCGGCCCACTGGGCTCCCCCGCGCACGAAGAACGGCACGTCCGACCCCACCCGTGCCGCCACGGCCTCGAGCCGGTCCTCCCCCAGGCCCAGCCCGAACAGGCGGTTGACGGCCACCAGAGCGGCCGCCGCGTCGCTGGAGCCCCCACCCAGGCCGGCCTGGGACGGGATGCGCTTGTCGATGTCCACCTCCACCGGGAGCGGGCGGCCGACCTCGGACTCCAGCGCGTCCAGGGCCGTCCAGACCAGGTTCTCGGGCCCCTCGATACCGGGGCAGCGCACGCGGCGCTCACCGCCGCGGCGGACCTCGAGGGCGTCGGCCAGCCCGTCGAGGGCGACCATCAGGCTGGTCACCGGGTGATAGCCGTCGTCGCCCCGCGGGCCCACGGCCAGCCTCAGGTTCAGCTTCGCCGGCGCGGACGCGCTCAGGCGCTCCACGACAGCTCCCGCGCCAGGGCGGCGAAGTCGGCCGGCGGCAGCGCCTCGGGGCGGACGCCGGGCGGATGACCCAGGGCGCCCAGCGCGGCGCGGGTCCTCCCCTTGTCGGCCCCGGCCCCCGCGAGCGCGTTGACCAGCGTCTTGCGCCGGGCGGAGAAGGCGGCCCGCACCAGCGCGCGCACCGAATCCGCGGGGCCGGGCGCCGTGCGCCGCAGCGCCACCAGCGCCGAGTCGACGCGGGGGCGAGGCGCGAACACCTCGCGGCCGACCGACCGGCGGAAGCTGGGCTCCGCCGTCAGCTGAAGCAGCACGGAGGGAACCCCGTAGAGCCGGCCGCCCGGCGGCGCGAGCCAGCGATCGACCACCTCGCGCTGGGCCATCACGCACCAGCGCTCCAGCCCGGGCAGCCTCCACAGGCTCTCGACCACCAGCGGGGTGGCGATGGAGTAGGGCAGGTTGGCGACGAGGGCGGTGGGCGCGGGATCCAGCTCCTCGAGCGGCATCTTGAGGGCGTCCCCCCAGTGCAGCCGCACGTTGCGCGCCCCGGCGACCGCCTCGTGCAGCGCGGGCCGAAGGCGCCGGTCGATCTCCACCGCGTGCACGGTCCCCGCGGCCCGGGCGAGCGCCGCGGTCAGCACCCCCAGGCCGGCGCCGACCTCCAGGACGGTGTCCCCCGGGCCGACCCCCGCCTCGCGCACGGCCAGGTCGACCAGGTTCTCGTCGAGCAGGAAGTGCTGGCCCAGCTCGATGTCGGGACGCAGGCCATGGGCCGCGAGCAGCCGCATGACGCCGACCCGCGCCCCCGGGACGCCGGGCTCACCAGGAGAAGGCGCGTGCGGCGTTTCGGGTGGTGAGCTCGTCGAGGGCCTCGTCGGTCACCCCACGCAGCGCGGCGATGAACCGCAGGGTGTGGGCCACGTTGGCGGGTCGGTTGGGGCGCCCGCGACGCGGCACCGGGGCGAGGTAGGGACTGTCGGTCTCCACCAGCAGAAGATCGGCGGGCGCCTCGCGCGCCGCGCGCTGGAGGTCGGCGGCCTTCGGGTAGGTGACCTGGCCGGCGAAGCTCAGGAGGTAGCCGCGCTCCACGACCTCGTCGAGGCGCTCCGGCAGGGAGAAGCAGTGGAGGACGACCGGATGGTCCTCGGCCTCCCGGCCGAGCAGGTCGAGCGTCTCGTCGGCCGCGTCGCGCGTGTGGATCACGAGGGGCAGGCCCACCTCGCGCGCCAGCCCGATCTGAGCGGAGAAGGCGCGGCGCTGCGCCTCGGGGCGGGCGTGGTCGCGACAGTGGTCGAGGCCGCACTCGCCCACGGCCACCACGCGCGGGTGGGCGGTCAGCTCCCGCAGCCACACCAGGTCCGCCGGCGTGAACCGGTCGGCGTCGTGCGGGTGCACCCCCACGGCGGCGTACACCTCCGAGTGAGCGTCGGCCAGGGCGACCGCCCGCTCGCTCGACTCCCGCCCCACGCCGATGGTCACGATCCGCTCGACCCCCGCCGCGGCCGCCTCGGCCACCAGGGCCGCCGGGTCGTCCTCGCAGGAGTCGAGGTGAGCGTGGGTGTCGACTACGCCACCTTCTCCTCCACGCGCGGGAAGAGCGGGCCCGTGGGGACCACCGTCGCCCCCGGCGTCCCCGCGCCCCATCCGGCGCGCGCCAGCGAGGCGTCCCCCGGGTCCTGCCCCAGGGCCGCCAGGATGCGCGAGGCCGAGCCGGGGATGACGGGCCAGAGCAGGATGGCCGCCGCCCGCAGGCCCTCGGCGAGGCTGAAGAGGGTCTGGTCGAGGTCGCCGGCGCGCGCGGGGTCCTTGGCGAGGGTCCAGGGGGCCCGCTGCTCCACGAGGCGGTTGAGACGCTGCACGAGCCGCCAGACGTCCTCGGCGGCCCGCGACAGGTCGAGGCGGTCGAAGCCCGTCACGCAGGCCTGGGCGGCGGCGGCCACCTCGGCCGCCAGCTCCCCGTCGTGGCCCCCGTCCGGGGGCACCACCCCGCCGCGATACCGGCCGATCATGCTCACCACGCGGTTCAGGAGGTTGCCGAGCTCGTTCGCCAGCTCCTGCGAGTAGCGCGCCTCGAAGCCCTCGGCGGTGAAGGTGCCGTCCTCGCCGAAGCGCACCTCGCGCGTGAGGTAGTAGCGCAGCGCGTCGATGCCGTACTCGTCGATGAAGGGGAACGGGTCGACCACGTTGCCGGTGGTCTTGCTCATCTTCTCGCCGCCCTTCAGGACGTACCCGTGGATCATCAGGCACCGGGGCAGCTCGAGGCCGGCGGCCATCAGCAGGGCTGGCCAGATGACGGCGTGGAACTTCAGGATGTCCTTCGCCATGAGCTGCAGGTCCGGGGGCCAGAAGGGCTCCAGGTCGGTGCCGGGCCGTGCGTATCCCAGGGCGGTGCGGTAGTTGAGGAGGGCGTCGATCCACACGTACACCGTCTGGTCCGGGTCCCACGGCACGGGGACGCCCCACTCGATCTGGGCCCGCGAGATGGAGAGGTCGTCCAGGCCGTCCTCGATCATCCGCCGCGCCTCGTTGCGCCGGGCCGCGGGCAGCACCCAGTCGGGGTTCGCGTCGTAGTGCGCGAGCAGGCGGTCGCGGTAGGCGGAGAGCCGGAAGAACCAGTTCTCCTCCTCCAGCCAGTCCACCGGCCGGCCGTGGATCGGGCAGAGCCGCCCCTCGTCGAGCTCGTCCTCGCCGTAGAACCGCTCGCAGGACGAGCAGTACCAGCCGCCGTAGCTGCCGCGGTACACGTCGCCGGACTCGTTGACGCGCTCGAGGATGCGCTGCACCTCCGCCTCGTGCTCGGGGTCGGTGGTGCGGATGAAGAAGTCGTAGGTGGCGTCGAGCACCCCGCCCAGGGCGCGGAAGCGCTCGGAGAGCACGTCGGCCTGCTCCCGGGGGGTGCGTCCCTCCCGCTCGGCCGAGCGGACGACGTTGCCGCCGTGCTCGTCGGTGCCGGTGAGGAAGAAGACCTCCTCGCCGCGCTGGCGGTGATGCCGCGCGATGATGTCGGCCATGATCGTCGTGTAGGCGTGGCCGATGTGCGGCTCGCCGTTCACGTAGTAGATCGGCGTCGTCAGATAGAAGCGTCCGTCGGCCACGACGAAGGATTGTAGTGCCCGCCCCGCCCCCGTCCGGATCGCTGCCGCCGCGCCTGCTCGCGGGCCTCGTCGCCGTGGCCGACCGGCTCGCCCTGGTGGACGCGGAGTGGCTGCTGGCCGGCAGCGCGGGGCGGGCGCTGCAGGGGTTCGCGGTGCGGCCGGCCGATCTCGACCTGGAGGTCTCCCCCCGTCACGCCGCGGCGGCCGCCGCGGCCCTCGGCGTGGAGCTGCGCGGCGAGACCGGGGGCGGGCGGGCGTCGACCCGCGCCCAGACGATCGTTGCTCGCTCACGCATCGACCTGGCGTGCGACCTCGAGGTGGAGGGCCCCGGCGGCAGGCTCGGCGCCGACTTCGACCGCCAGCGGGCGTGGGCGGCGTCGGTGGAGGTGGCGGGGCGGACGGTGCTGCTGGCCCCCGTGGAGGAGACGCTCGCGCGGGCCCTGGTGCTCGGCGAGTGGCCCGCCCTGGGGCGCCTCGCGCGCGAGGCCGCCGCGGGCACCGCCGGCCCGCCGCGAGCGGCCTACCTGTCCTGGCGCCTCT